>DAOUCW010000280.1:0-3291 GCA_034431695.1 Anaerolineae bacterium
GGCAGCCCGGGCATCCTGGAGGAAGTGACTGAACCGGCTGTTCACCACCCTCGCCCGCTGGAAATGGGCCAGGAACACCAGGAAAAGCACCACCAGAGGTATCGCCAGGGCTACTTTCCGGGCCCACCGGTCTGCGGGTGGAGCGCCCTTCCTCGCAGGCTTCTCCGCCGGAGTCAGGGCATCCAGGGCCTGCCTTCCGAAAGCCTTCAGCCTCTCCGTCAGAGGCCTGGCGGATGGCGCCGCAGGCGGAGCACCAGGCTCCAGGGCCACGGCCCAGCTCCTGGGGCCGATGGTCTCCTGGACGGCAGCGAGGACTTCCTCGCCGCTTCCGGTCCTCACGGCCCTCTCCATTTGCTGCAGCGTTGGTTCATCCACCGAAGGCAGGAGGAGAAGGAGGTTCCCGGCTTCCAGAGGGAAGGAGAAGAAGACGGGCCTGGGTTCGGCAGTTTCCCCCGGGACAGGAGGACTTCCCGCTATGCTCTTCACTTTCCCCCGCTGCCTCAGGAGGGCCATCACCGGTCCGGAAAGGGCCATATAAGCTTCATCTTTCCCCTCGGCCAGGCAGAAGATGGCCCCCTGGACCTGCCGGGAGTGAAGGAGGTAGCCCGTAGAAGCCACGGCCCTCTTCAGAGCACCCACAACCCCTCCCCGGTAGGAGTAGAAGCTATCCCTCAGGTTCTCCTCAGCCCTGGCGAAGAATACCTCGGGGATGGTTCGCGGGTGAGAGAGGGGAACGAAGAGGACGTAGAGTTTTTCCTTCCTCCTCCCGAAAAGGGGAGGAGCGAACCGTCTCATTTCAATCCCGAAAGAGTTCACCCTCATTTCTCAACCACCGGAGTTTTCACCAATGGACACGCTTCCTCTCTTCCCGGACCCTCTCGTAGACCGCCACGGTCATTCCGGCGATGTTCTCCCAGTTGTATTTTTCCACCACCTCACGGTAGGCATTTTCAACCCTCATCCTGGTCCAGTGGGGGTTCTCCAGGGTGTGGAGGATTCCCCAGACGAGGGATTCCACATTGTTGGGATAAACGGTTATCCCGGTTTCGGCGTGGCGGACGACTTCGGCCAGGCCCCCCACTTCAGAGACGACGACGGGACAGCGGGCGGCCATCGCTTCCAGAGCCACTATGCCGAAAGGCTCGTAGAGGCTGGGGAAAACCGCCACATCGGCCACCTTGAGCAGTCTGTCCCGATCGTCATCGGGGATGAATCCGGTGAAAAGGACTTTGTGAGCCACGCCGAGTTCCCAGGCCCTGTGGCGCAACCACTCCAGAAGGTGCCCGGTCCCCACCATCACGAATTTAGCCAGGGGGAAACGGGCCAGAACCATCGGAACCGCTTCCAGGAGGATCTGCGGCCCCTTTTCCTCCACCATCCTCCCCAGGAAAAGGACGATCTTCTCCTCGGGCAGGGCATACATGTTGCGGAAGGCGCTCAGGTCAACCCCTTCCCACCGGTCAAACCGCTCGGTCCTGACCCCGTTCGGGATGACGTCAATCTTGTCCTCCGGAGCCTGGAAATATTCCCGAACTTCCCAGGCCATGTATCTGCTGCAGCAGATTATCCTCCATGCCTCGTAGGTCAGCCACCACTCTGTGCTGTGGATGGCTTCGGAAACCTGGCCGTGCAGGTAACCCCGACCACGCCCCCTCTCCGTGGCGTGGATCGTGGCGATGAGGGGGGTCCTGTAATGGCGTTTCAGGGAACAGCCGGCGAAGGAGACGAGCCAGTCGTGGACGTGAATTATGTCAAAGCCTCCGGTGGAACTCCAGAGCTCCTGGGCTTTCTCCTGAAGGCGCAGGTTCGTCTTCCAGGCGATGGTGTGTATATCGCCGTCCTCCCTGACCGGTTCCACCCGGTAAACTTTCACCCCCTCCACCACCTCAAAAGGCTCCCCACCAGCCCATGCCGGCGAAAGCAGGCGGAGGTCAACCCCCTTGCGGACCAGGGCAGGGCTCAGCTCGGTCACGTGCTTGCCAAGCCCTCCCACAACGTGGGGAGGATATTCCCAGGAGATCATGAGCACCCGCATCTCAATGTTCCCCCGAAAGGAGGTGAAGCCAGACCCCTTCCCTGCTTATCTTTCCCCCCTTTCCGGCCTCTTTCATGGCCTCAAGGAGGGTTTTAGCCCCCAGGTAAGCGGGCCAGGCGAAGGGGCCGGGCTTAGCCCCCGCAATCTTCCGGTATTCCCGGGCGAAATGTGGATCAGGCTGGGCCTCGCCCCCGAAACACCAGCTCCCCGGTTCACCGGCGAGGGCTCTGAAGGGGAGGGCACAAAGGTCGGGTCCGCCCCAGAACTCGCCCCTGAAGCCGCCTTCCCTGAGCCTGAGGAGGACTTCCGCGCCCGTAACGGCATCGCCGGGCCAGAAGGCGATCCGGTAATCCTGGGGATGGGTGGGGAATTCAGGATAGCAGAAGAAGTCCACAGCTTCGGGCGGGCAGTGGGCCGAAATCTCCCTGTATGGAGCCGAGCCAGGGCAGGAAAAGACGGCCGCTTTCCCCTCCGAGCAGAGGGATTCAGGCCAGCCGGGAGGGTAAGGGTATATCGGGATGGCTCCTTCCCCCAGCCCCTCCAGAACCGGTATCGGGACCACCAGGGGCATGCGGTGGCGGATGTAGATGGGCAACGCAGCCAGAGTGGTTTCCCCGGAAAGGTGCCCGATAACGCCGACGACGTCGGGATCAAGGGAAATTTTGCCTGCCGCTGTAACGGCTCCGGCGGGAGAGTTGCTGTCATCCAGGGCTACAAGCTCCAGGCGATATCCCCCCAGCTCCCCGGAAGCGTTCGCCTCCCGGACAGCCATCTTCACGGCGTAGAGGGCATCGTAGCCTTCGGCCCGGTAGAACCCCTCAAAGGGTGCCACGAGCCCCATCTTCACCGAAGGAGGGACGCTTCCCGGGAGCGTGCATCCCGTCCCCAGGATAAGAAGGACGAGGCCCAGCCTCCCAGGAATTCTCATTTCTCGCCTTCGCCAACGGATTCACCGGCGAACTGGACGAAAGGCTTCAGCAGGGAGGAAAATTCCATGGGGAATATGAACTTGGTGGCAGGGCTCTGGCCGAGGGCCTTGAGGGCCTCAAGGTATTGCAGGCTCATGGTCTTGGCATCAACGGTCTTGGCCACTTCAAATATCTTCTGGAGGGCGAGGGCGAAACCTTCGGCCTTGAGGATGGCAGCCTGACGCTCCCCTTCCGCAGTCAGGATAAGGGCCTGGCGCTGACCTTCGGCCTTGAGGATGGCGGCCTGCTTCTCACCTTCGGCCACCTTTATGGCCGACTCCCTCTTAC
>DAOUCW010000281.1:0-1783 GCA_034431695.1 Anaerolineae bacterium
GCCCTCGCCCAGGTCCTGTGCTCCTCTTCCACTTCGGCCCGGACCCTTTCCCCCGGTATTCCTCCGGCCACGAAGACGGCTTTGCCCCCGTGGAAGCCGAGGGCTTCGCCTCCGTGGACCATCTTCTCCAGGGATATTTCCACCAGCATCACTGCAGGTAAAGGATGGCTATAACTGCCAGGCCCCAGAGGAGGATGCCCGCGAGCAGCGGCTTATCGGAAAAGATCAGATCCTCAGGCGCGCCCCCTTCCCCCTTCACGTGGATCAGGTAGAGGTAGCGGAAGAGGCAGTAGATGACCAGGGGGATGGTGAGCATCATGGTGTGGTTGGGTGGGAGGTTGGGGGCGGAGAAGGTGTAGAGGGAGTAGGCCACAATGGCGCTGGAAGTGACGATCATGATCATTTCGTCCAGGAGGCGGACGTTGTATTCCTCTAAGATTGCCCTGTGGTTTGAGGCGTTTTCATTGAGGAGCAGGAGTTCGTGGCGGCGCCGGCTTATGCTGATGAAGAGGGCCAGCAGCGTGGTGCATATGTAGAGCCAGGGGGAGAACCTCTCCGCTTTCACCAGGATTACGCCCGCAGCCACCCTCAGGACAAACCCGGCCGATACGGTGAAGACGTCCAACAATACGACGTTTTTGAGCCAGAAGGAATAGGCCACCATGGTCGCAAGGTAGGCCAGGGCGACGAGGCCGAAGTAGAAATCCAGCAGAAAGGAGGCGGGGATCAGGGTTATGCCGATGATGGAAGCGGCGATCAGGGCGACTGTGGGGCTGAGCTGGCCGGAAGCGATGGGCCTCCTGCGCTTGGTGGGATGCAGGCGGTCCTTCTCCGCATCCACCACATCGTTAACCAGGTAAACGGCTCCTGAAAGCAGGCAGAAGATGAGGAAGCCCAACACCGTCTTGACGAGAGGGGTGGGTCTGAAGAGCTTCTCGTCGAAGACGAGGGCGGCGAACAGGAAAACGTTTTTGGCCCACTGCTTCGGTCGCATGGTCTTCAGGAGAGCGACGATCATCTCCTCCCTTTCCCCCGGAAAAGGATGACGGGAAGATGATAGCGCAAGAGGGAGGGAAAGGCAAATTCGGAAGAGTTGCTTTTAGCCTCAAAAGCCTTTATAATGCCTCCAAACCAATGAGGAGGTGCCCGATGGCAACAGGAACATTATGCCTTGGCTTTTTGATCCTCCTTATCCTCATAATCGCCCCCATGGCCATAAAGATCGTCAGGGAATACGAGAGGCTCGTCATATTCCGGTTCGGAAGGTGCGTGGGGGAAAGAGGGCCCGGCCTGGTCTTCCTCATCCCCTTCGTGGAGGTCCCGGTGAAGGTGGACCTGCGGGAGCAATACCTTGAAATACCTCGCCAGACCTGCATCACCAAGGACAACGCCCCCATAGACGTGGACTTCCTGGTCTACTGGAGGGTTGTCAACGCGGTGGATAGCGTGATCCAGGTGAGGAACTTCGCCGGCGCTTCCCAGGGCATCGCCACCACAACCCTGAGGGCTGTGATAGGCGATATCCAGCTTGATGATGTCCTGGCCAGAAGGGAAGAAATAAACCGAATCCTCCGCACCAAGCTGGACGAAGTCACTGAAAGGTGGGGGGTGAAGGTCACGAGCGTGGAGATAAGGGAGATCCTCCCGCCCAGGGAAGTGCAGGAAGCCATGATCCGTCAGCTCAGCGCCGAAAGGACCCGCCGCGCCATGGTCACCGAGGCCGACGGTAAGAGGGAGTCGGCAATAAAGGTGGCCGAAGGCGAGAAGCAGGCCGCCATCCTCA
>DAOUCW010000282.1:0-9392 GCA_034431695.1 Anaerolineae bacterium
GAGGCGGAATTCAAGAACGTGGCCTGGGACGGGATCTTCGCCGGTCTTGAAGCAGGCGAATATGACGCTATAATCTCTTCCGTCACCATAACCGACGAGCGCAAGCAGAAATACGATTTCTCTGACCCCTACTTCAACGCCGGCCAGCTCATAGCCGTCCGGATCGAGAACCAGGACATCAAAGGGCCTGCCGACCTCAAGGGCAAGGTGGCCGGAGCTCAGATCGGCACAACGGGCGCCTTTGAAATCCAGAAGATTGAAGGCGCCACCCTCAAGGAATACGACACCATTGACCTGGCCTTCATGGATCTGATGGAGGGCCGCATTGATGCCGTGGTGGCCGACAGTCCCCTGGTCATGAGCTTCGTCTCCAAGCATCCTGATAAGCTCAAGTGGGTGGGCGAGCCCTTCACCGAAGAATACTACGGCATTGTGGTCAGGAAGGGCAACAAAGAGCTCCTGGACCTCATCAACAAGGGCCTGAAGGCTGTGAAGGAGAAAGGCATCCTGGACGAACTGGTCAAGAAGTGGTATGGCGGCAAATAACCGGCAGGGGCAGGGGTCGCCTCCGGGCGGCCTCTGCCCTTTGCTTGCCTTTTTGCCGTCCACGCAGTATAATTTCATAAAAATTTCCGCTAAGGAGGTGGATGATGGGTAGCTTCAAACGAGTCGTGCTGCCGCTTGCGGTTCTGGTGCTCCTGGTGGCAGCGTGCGCTACCCCAACCCCTACACCCACACCAGTCCCGCCAACCCCAACGCCCGTCCCTCCAACCCCAACACCGGTCCCGGCAACTCCAACCCCAACACCCGTGAAGGTTCCTCCGCCCAACCCTGAAGCCAAGAGCCTCTTCCGCTACATTGAGAAGATTGACGACTACACCGTCAAGTTCTACCTGAACCGGATGGATGCGGCTTTCCTCCAGAAGATGGCCTTCAACGCCTTCGGCATTGCCAGCCCTGAGAACATCAAGAAGTTCGGAGGCGGAGGGGACCTCTTCAAGAACCCGGTTGGCACCGGCCCCTACAAGTTCGTGGAATGGATACCCGAAGACCGCATCGTGCTTGAGCGCTTTGAAGACTACTGGGGCGAGAAAGCCAAGACCAAGACCGTAATCTTCAGGGTGATAAAGGAAGCCACTGCCCGCTTCCTGGAGCTCCAGGCCGGAACCGTGGACGGGATCGACAACATGGCTCCCGACGACATCCCGGTGGCCCAGAAGGACCCCAACCTCCAGGTCTTCTTCCGGCCCAAGTTCAACATCGGTTACCTGGGCATAAACCGGGCCCACAAGCCCTTTGACGACGTCCGGGTCCGCCAGGCCATCGGCTACGCCATCAACAAGAAGGCCATTGTGGAATCCTTCTACCCGCCCACGGCCGAAGTGGCGACCCAGTTCATCCCGCCCGGCATTTTAGGCCACTCCAAGGATGTCCCCACCTTTGAGTATAACCCCGAAAAGGCCAAGAAGCTCCTGGCCGAGGCCGGCTATCCGAACGGTTTCAAGACCACCCTCTGGGTGATGCCTGTTTCCCGCGGCTACTACCCCGTCCCGGACAAGATCGGCGAGGCGATCCAGGCTCAGCTCAAGGCGGTGGGCATTGACGCCGAAATCGTGACCTACGACTGGGGCACATACCTGGACAAAGTGGCCGCCGGCGAGGCTGACCTCTTCATGCTGGGGTGGATGGCCGACTATGCCGATGCCACCAACTTCCTGGACGTCTTCTTCGGCAAGGGCGCCGATAAGAGCTTCGGCGACCCCAACGACTTCCCCGAGCTCCTGGCTCTCCTGGACAAGGGTGCCTCAACCCTCGACCCCGCCGAGCGCCAGAAGTATTACGACGAAGCCAACAAGTTCATCTTTGAGAAAGCCATCGCCATCCCCATCGTCCACAACAGCTCCGCCATCGCCTACCGCAAGGAGTGGAAGGGCATCTACCCTGATCCCTTCAGCAACGAGGCCCTCTGGCTCGTGGAGGCGCCCGGCAAGGACACCCTGATCTACGCCCGCAGCGGCGACTCGGTGGGCCTGGACTGCGCCGATGAGACCGACGGCGAGTCCTTCTGGGTCTGCAAGCAGATCTTTGAGCAGTTAGTCATGTTCAAGCCCGGAACCACCGAGGTCATCCCCGGCCTCGCCGAGCGCTGGGAAGTCACCCCCGACGGCCTGGAGTGGACCTTCTACCTCCGCAAGGGCGTGAAGTTCCACGACGGAACCGACTTCAATGCCGATGCCGTCATCTTCAACTTTGAGCGCTGGTGGGACAAGAACAACCCCTACCACAAGGGTCACACCGGTGACTTCTTCTACTGGTCCTACTTCTTCGGAGGCTTCAAAGGAGAGTGAGGCCGGAGGGTGATACAGGACGAAACAGCCTGCAGTGGGGGGTCTGGCCCTCCGCTGCAGGCTTTTTGATTCCACCGCAGCGAGCGGGGTAAGGGGGAGCGATGCTTCGTTACATAGCGCAGCGCCTTGTAATGCTCATACCGGTCCTTATCGGAATATCAATCGTAACTTTTGCCCTCCTCCGCTTCATCCCTGGCGACCCCGCCAGGGTCATGCTGGGAGAGCACGCCACCGCTGAGCAGGTGGCCGAGTTCCGCAAGAGGATGGGCCTTGATGACCCCCTCCCCATTCAGTATATCCGATACCTCGGCAGGATAGTCCGGGGCGACCTGGGAAGGGCCATCCGCACCAACGAGCTTGTGACGACGGAGCTGGCCCAGAGGCTCCCTGCCACCATAGAACTGACCCTCGGGGCCATGTTCGTGGCCTGCTTCTTCGGGATAACGGCGGGGATCATCGCCGCTTACTACCACAACTCCCTGTTCGATCTGGCCACCATGGTGGGGGCCCTCATCGGGGTATCAATGCCCGTATTCTGGCTCGGCCTCATCCTGATGTATGTGTTCGGGTTCAAGCTCAAGTGGCTTCCCCCTTCCGGCCGGATAACCCCTGGCATCCCCATGCCTTCCATTGTCCAGGTCTACAACATCCAACTCACCGGGCCCGCTGGCGAGAAAGTGATGTGGTTCCTCAACTTCCTCTCCAATTTTTACATCCTGAACAGTCTGGTGACTGGCAACTGGAGAGCCCTGGTTGACTGCCTCAAGCACCTGGTGCTCCCATCCATAGCCCTCGGAACAATACCCATGTCCATAATAGCCAGGATGACCCGCTCCAGCCTCCTGGAAGTCCTCCATCAGGATTACATCCGGACGGCAAGGGCCAAGGGCCTGAGGGAAAGGGCGGTGATCTTCAGGCATGCCCTGAAGAACGCTTTCCTTCCCGTGATAACAGTCATAGGCCTTGAGCTCGGCTACCTCCTGGCGGGAGCGATCCTGACCGAGACCATCTTCTCCTGGCCGGGAATGGGGAGGCTCGTGGTGGACCGCATCCTGGCCAGGGATTACCCGGCGGTCCAGGGAAGCGTGCTGGTCATAGCCGTCCTCTTCGTCTTCATAAACCTGGCCGTGGACATCTCCTACGCTTACCTTGACCCGCGCATAAGGTATGAGTGACCTCTGAAGGAGGGAGGAAGTGGAGAGAAGAGCTCTCCCCCAGACAACTCTCCTGCGGGATGCCCTGAGGCGGCTCTTCCGCAACAAGCTGGCTATAATCGGGATGGTGCTCCTCGGCCTCTTCGTCTTCTGCGCCATCTTCGCCCCTTGGATAGCCCCCTACGACCCCATCGCTCAGGATGTCACGAGGCGCAGGGAGCCACCCTCGCGTGAGCACCCCTTCGGCCTGGACGAGGTGGGAAGGGACCTCCTGAGCCGGGTGATCTACGGGGCGAGGGTCTCCCTGTATGTGGGGGTGGCATCGGTCTCCCTGGCCATAATAGCCGGGACCTTAATAGGAGCGGTCTCGGGGTATGCCGGGGGATGGGTTGACAATGTGGTCATGAGGATCATGGACATCATGCTGGCCTTCCCGAGCTTGCTCCTGGCCATTGCCATCGTGGCCATACTGGGGCCCGGGCTCCTCAACATGCTATACGCCATCGCTTTCGTCTCAATTCCGGCTTACGCGAGGCTCGTGAGGGCATCGGTCCTGGCCGCCAAGGAGATGGATTACGTCCTGGCTGCCAGGGCCATAGGATGCTCCTCGGCACGCATCCTCTTCCGCCACATAATGCCCAACTGCTTAACCCCCATCATAGTTCAGGGGACTCTGGGCATAGCCACGGCTATACTGGATGCTGCCGGCCTCAGCTTCCTGGGACTCGGAGCTCAGCCCCCAACCCCGGAATGGGGGGCAATGCTCGGTCAGGGGCGTGGTTCGGTCTTCACAGCCCCCCATGTTGTTATTTTCCCCGGCCTTGCTATAATGTTGACCGTCCTGGGCTTCAACCTCCTGGGCGATGGCCTCAGGGATGCCCTTGACCCAAGATTGAGGATGTGAGGAGGACCGATGAAGGAGATAGCAGTCATCGGCGCTGGATACGTCGGCCTCGTCACAGGGGCCTGCTTCGCCGACCTCGGCAATAGGGTGTGGTGCGTGGATGTGAACGAAGCCAAGATTGAAAGCCTGAAAAAAGGGAAAATCCCATTCTTTGAGCCAGGCCTTGAGGAAATAGTCCAGAGGAATCTGAAAGCCGGCCGAATATCTTTCACCACCTCCTACCCCGAAGCCCTCAAGAATGCTCAGTTCGTCTTCATTGCCGTCAACACCCCCGAAGGGAAGGAGGGAGAAGCAGACCTTTCCTATGTGGAGGCGGCGGCAAAGGAAATAGCGAGGTGCATGGACCATTCCATGATCATCGTGAACAAGAGCACCGTGCCCATAGGCACGGGGGACTTCGTGGCCGAGATAATCCGGGAGAACATGCCCGACCCCTCAGTCCCCTTCTGGGTGGTCTCCAACCCCGAATTCCTCCGCGAGGGCTCCGCTGTCTACGACTTCATGAACCCCGACCGCATAGTCCTGGGGTGCACCGACCGTGAAGCGGCCGAGAAAGTGGCCGAGCTCTACGCCCCTCTCCAGGCCCCCATCATCATAACCGACCTCCGCACGGCCGAGATGATAAAGTATGCATCCAACGCTTTCCTGGCCACCAAAATTTCCTTCATAAACGAAATCGCCAACATCTGCGAGGCCCTGGGGGCCGACGTGAAAGTGGTGGCTTACGGGATGGGCCTTGACCACAGGATAGGCCCCGAATTCCTGGGGGCAGGCATCGGCTGGGGGGGAAGTTGCTTCCCGAAGGATGTGAGAGCCCTGGCTTACATGGCCGCCACTCACGGCTGCCACCCACAGCTCCTCCGCTCCGTCATAGAGATAAACCAGGACCAGCGCCGCAGGCTCGTCCACAAACTCAGGAACCTCCTGGGGGGAAGCCTCCGGAACAAAGTGATCGGGATCTTAGGACTGGCCTTCAAACCCAATACCGATGACATGAGGGAAGCCCCTTCAGTGGAGATAATTCACATGCTCCAGCACGAGGGAGCCAGGGTCAGGGCCTATGACCCCGCCGCTATGGAGAACGCCAGGGCCATCCTGAACGGCGTGGAATTCATGGAGAACCCATACCAGGTAGCGGAAGGAGCAGATGCCATCATCTTAGTGACAGAGTGGAACGAATTCAAGCAACTGGACATGGAGCGCATAAGGAACCTCATGCGTCAGCCCATCCTCATAGATGGGCGCAACATTTACGATCCCGAAAAGATGAAAGCCCTCGGCTTCATATACCGGGGGATAGGAAGGGGCTTTGACGGAGCAGGCATTACTGGTTGGAGTTGACCTTGTAGAGGTCAAGAGGATAGAAAGGATCTGCCGGCGCTGGGGCGAAAGGTTCAGGACGAGAGTTTTCACCCCGGCAGAGCTGGAATTGTGCGATGGGAAACCGCAGTGCCTGGCCGTCCGCTTCGCCGCTAAAGAAGCGGTGGCCAAGGCCCTGGGCACAGGCATAGGCCCCGTGGACTGGAAAGAGATTGAGGTCCTCCGGAGCGAATCCGGCAGGCCATACCTTAAGCTTTCAGGCAGGGCCCTGGAGAGAGCTGTGGAGCTCGGAGTGATGGGCTGGAGCGTGAGCCTGGCTCACTCCCGGACGATGGCCATAGCCTTTGTTGTGGGATGGAGCAAGTGAGGAAGAACCTCCCCACTTTCGCCCTTTTCCTCCTGATCTCCCTCTACCTCCTGACCATCGGTGGCTTTTCCCTCGCCCGGCACTGGTCTTTCCAGACCGCCATGTTTGACCTGGGGGTGAACCACCAGGCTGTCTGGTCCACCCTCCACGGCCAGCCCTTCCGCCAGACCGGTGGCTCATCCCTCGCTTACCACTTTGAACCCATTATCCTCCTTCTCGCCCCGTTTCTTCTCGTGTGGGACAAAGCCGAGACCTTACTTGTTCTCCAGACCTTCCTCCTCGCCTCCGGAGCTATACCCCTGTTCCTGATAGCGAAGGAGAGGCTCCAGAGCGATGTTCTGGCTCTGACCTTTTCTCTGGTTTACCTTCTATCCCCCGCCCTTCAGGCTGCCAACCTGGCCGATTTCCACACGGCCCCTCTGGCTGTTCCCCTCTTCCTCTTCGCCTGCTACTTTGCCCTTCGCCGCCAGACCATCCCGTTCCTGATTTTCACCGTCCTGGCGATGATGGCCCGGGAAGATATGTTCTACCTCGCCTTCCTCCTCGGGGTTTATTCAACTTTCAGGTTATCCCGGCGAGTGGGGATCTTCCTCCTGGTCCTGAGCCTGCTTTACGTAGCCTGCGCCTTCACCCTCATCATACCCCACCACGCAAGGCAGACCTTCGGGGAAAATTACCTTTACATCGCCCGTTACCGGGATCTCCAGGGTTTGAAGGAAGTTGCTGGTCTGATCTTCCGCCGGGGGCCAGGTTATGGGGCTTTCCTCCTCGCCCACACCGGCTTCCTCTCCCTCCTCGCTCCGGAAATCATGATCCTGGCCACGCCCTTCTTCATCCTCAACGTCCTCAGCAATTATCCACCGACATACACCGGCGAGCAGCATTACTCCGCCGTGTTCCTCCCCTTCCTGACCCTTTCTGCCATCTTCGGAATGGCCCGACTCAGGAGGAAAGCATGGCCGGCCCTTTCGGCGTGGATGGTTGTCGCTGCCTTCGGTTTGCATTTCCTGAGGGGCTTCACCCCGCTGGCCTGGAACGTTCCCTTCCCGAAAGTAACTCCTCACCATCGCCTGCTCCCCCGCTTCGCTTCGCATATCCCTCCCGAAGCCCCTCTCGCCACCACGGTCGGGCTATACCCCCACTTCACGGACAGGGCCGAAATCCACCCGTTTCCCTCCACCGGCAACGCTGATTTTGTCCTTCTGGATGTGACATCCACCACCGATATGCACCCGAACGATTTTCACAGGAAGTTCCTTGAGCTGTTAGGCGAGGGCTTCGGGATAGTGGATGCTTCCGACGGCTACATCCTTCTCCGCAGGGGCGAAGGAGTTCGGGATTTGCCCGATGAATTCTTCAATTTCGCCAGGGTGAAGGACCACCGTCCTGCCTATCCGGCTGAGGTGTGCTTTGAGGGCAAATTGCTCTTCAGAGGGCTGGACCTCATAAGGTATCGGGAAGGGAAGCTTCTTTTCGTGCGCACTTACTGGGAGCCTCTCGCCCCATTGCCCGACGACCTCAGGGTAAATGTTTCCATTCTGGACGAGAGGGGCCAGCCCTTCGCCGGAACCCTCATCCACCCATCGCCGACCCTCATCTGGTATCCTCCTGGCCTCTGGAAACCGGGGGAAACGATTGCGGTGGACACTATCCCCTGGGATTTAGGGAAATATTTCGTGGTGGCCATTGAAGTTTCGGCCGGGGATAAGTGGAAGGTAAGCAGCTTCAGGGCCGAAGGGCCCTTGGTCCTCCTCTACGGGGACACCCTGGTTCAGGTTGCTGCCTTCAAGCGCAGTTCGGGGTTCCTATGCCACCTTGTCCCTCCGGAGCGCTGTCCCTTCATGCCCTGGGGTGAAGGTGAGCTCACCCCCCGGCGAGCCGTCCGGGTTGACTTCGGCGGGGTGATCGGTTTGAGGGGATACGACCTGGAGCCTGGCGAACCGGCGCGCCTCACCCTCTACTGGCAGGCCCTCGGCCCAATCCCGGAGGACTACTCGGTATTTGTCCACGTCCTGGACGATAGAGGGCAGAAGGTTGCTCAGAACGACGGCCCTCCCTTCTGGCTAACCGAAATGGGCACTTCTTCCTGGGTTCCCGGCCGCCTCTACCGGGACGAACGGCTCCTGAAAGTGCCCGGGGGCAAATACCGGCTGGCGATAGGCATATACCGCTGGCAGGACCTTTCCCGCCTCCCAGCAGGCGAAAAAGATCACTTTTTGATTGAACCGTAACGAACCTCCTGTCCCTGCCTCCTGTTAAACCCTCCTCAAGCTTTCTCGCAGGCTCAGAGTGGACAGGGGGAAAAACAACACGCCCGGCATACTGAGGCCGGGCGTGATCGCTCCTCCAGCACCTCATGTTTTCACCATCCAAAGGTTAGCCTGGCGATCAGGCGCGGAGGAAGTCCACGCTCTTCCATTTTGCTCTGAGTCTTCTCCACCGGATAACTAACTCTCCTGAGCTCAAACACGCCTTCTTCAACATCAAACAGGCCATAACTGGCCCGCGGGTCCCCATCCCTGGGCTGTCCCACGCTCCCGGGATTTATGATGAAACGAAAATCCGGGTCCAGGAATAAAGGCCTGTTCTCGTCCAGAACAATGAATTCACACCTTTCGGGGTTGCCTTCCTTTAGGGCAAAAGCCAAGGGGATGTGACTGTGGCCTATCAGGCACCATGGGGTGGAAAAATACCGGGAGTTTTCAACGGCTGCCATGCAGGTAAGCACGTATTCCCATATCGGGTAGCGGGGGCTACCATGGACTATGGTGAGTTTATCCTGCAGAACGACCACTTCGGGCAGGTTGTGCAGGTAAGCAACAGATGAAGGAGTCAGCACTTTTTGAGTCCAGAGTGTAGCTATTCTGGCGTCGGTATTGAACTCCTCCAGCCCAATCTTCCCTATAGCTGCCCAGTCATGGTTGCCTGCAACACAATAAAGGGAGGGCAATTCCCTCACCCGCTCCACGCATTCACTGGGGTCTGGCCCGTAACCCACTATATCGCCAAGGCACAGCACCGCTTCATATAGACCCTCGGCGTCCTTGAGGACCGCTTCCAGAGCCTCCAGATTGGAATGAATGTCCGAGATCACAAGGTAACGCATTTTCCCGCTCCTCTGCGGGAAATTATAGACTCAAGGAATTTTTTGTCAAAACCTGCTCCCCGGGGCCAGAGTAATAAAGCCGTGGCCGAAAGACGAATAAGGGGAGAAAAACGGACCGCATAGCAGGTCTCCTACGGCCTGCGTTCAAACCAGCTTTCCACATGTCCCTTTTCCCCTGCCAGGTGTAAACAGG
>DAOUCW010000283.1:0-20614 GCA_034431695.1 Anaerolineae bacterium
AGGAAGTAGCCGGAGAAGCCCAGGCTCTTTATGACCTCAAGTTCGTGGCGGAAGCGGGCTTCAATTTCGGGGGTTATGGTCCCGTAACGCTTCCTGAGGCCTTCCAGGGCCAGAGCTTCAAGGTAAGAGTCCGGAGTGAATCCTTCGGGAACGGGGAAGTTGGGGATGTGGAACCGCTTCTCGCCCAGATCCACCTCGCACATCTCAGCTATGCGGAGGGTGTTCTCTATGGCTTCAGGTATCTCGGAGAAGAGACTGGCCATTTCCTCCGGGGAGCGCATGTAGTAAGTGAGGCCATCCATCTTCATTCTGTTGGGGTCGTTCACAGTGGAGCCAGTCTGCAGGCAGAGTAGGATGTCCTGGTAATAAGCATCCTCGGGGCTGACGTAGTGGACATCGTTGGTGGCCACGACCGGTATTCCGAGCTTCCTGCTCATGGCCAGGAGTTCCCTGTTCACTTTTCTGAACTCCTCGGGCTCGTGGTCCTGCAGTTCCAGGTAGAACCTTTCGGGGCCGAAGACCTCTCTGAACCAGGCAGCAACCTTCCAGGCCTCCTCCGTCCTGCCTTCCAGGATGAGCCTGGGGATTTCTCCGGAACCACAGGCGGTTAGGGCGATGAGGCCTTCGGAATGGGCGGCAAGGAATTCCTTGTCAATCCTCGGTTTGTGGTAGAAGCCCTCGAGCTGGGCGGCGGTGGCGATTTTGAGGAGGTTCTGGTAGCCGGTGTTGTTCATGGCCAGGAGGACCAGGTGGAACTGGCTCTTGTCGAGCTTCGGGTCCCTGTCGTGCATTTTCCTCGGGGCGATGTAGGCCTCGCACCCTATTATTGGCTTTATCCCCTTTTCCCTGGCCTTGAGGTAGAATTCCACGGCCCCATACATGGTTCCGTGGTCGGTCAGGGCCAGAGCAGGCATGCCCATTCTCCGGGCTGCCTCCAGGAGTTCGTCCACGTGAGGCAGACCATCAAGGAGAGAGTATTCGCTGTGGACGTGAAGGTGGACGAAGGACATGGCTCCCCCTTTCCTTCTCCCCAATTATATCCCCCTGGAAGCGAGGGGCAAGGCGGAGGGGAGGGGAAAGCCTCCGGTGATGCACTATTTGTGGCAACTTTAAATGGGCAAAGCTCTATAAATTGTGGCCATCCGGACAGGGGATGACTGCCGGATTTTAAGGTCCAGAAAGCCAGGTTGCTTGTTCGCGCCGGAAAGCTCTGGTATGATTGTGTTGGACAAACACCGGAAAGGGGCAGACATGCTCAGGCACCCCAGGACGGCCGATCTGTTCAGAATGCTCCTATTCCTTTCCATATTCGCCATGGCCCTGAGGACGCCCATTGATACGGATATGTGGTGGCACCTGGCAGCGGGACGGTATTCCCTGGTCCTCAGGCCCCTCAAGTTTGACCTCTTCTCCCACACGGCGGAAGGGCTTTCCTGGATGAATCACAGCTGGCTCTCGCAACATTTCTTTTACGGTCTCTACAAGTTCGGGGGATTGCAGGCGATAGCGCTGGCGACGGCATCCATCGTCACTCTGACTTTCTTCATCCTGTGGCCGGGCCGTGGGAATCCCTACGTTGAGGGTTTCTCGCTCCTGCTGGCCGCGCTGGCTTTTTCCCCTGCGTGGACCCCGCGCCCTCACCTCTTCTCTTTCCTGGCCTTCGCCATTGTGCTCAGGTGCGTTGAAAAGCTCAGGGGCAGAAGGGAAGTTTTGCTCCTATTTCTCACCTTCATGCTCTGGGCCAACCTGCACGGCGGGTTCGTTGCGGGCCTGCTGCTCCTCTTCCTCTCCTTTGCCGGCAACCTGGCCGATTCCCTCTTCTTCCGCAACCCTGAGGCCGGCAGGAAAGCCAGGCTCCTGGCCCTGATACTGCCCCTCTCAATTCTGGCCGTCTGCTTCAACCCATGGGGGCCGGAACTGCTGCTTTACCCCGTCAGAACCCTGACGATAAAAACGCTCCAGGCTTACATCCAGGAGTGGTCTTCCCCCGACTTCCACCTGCTTTCCAACCACCCGGCGATATGGCTGACGGCAGCAGTCATGCTGGTGATGGCCTTCTCCGGAATGCCGCCCCGATGGGCAGATCTCCTTCCTCTCCTGGCCTTTTTCTACCTCTACCTGATGTCTGTCCGGAACGTGGCTTTCTACTCAATGGTGGCAGGCCTGTTCCTCGCCCGCTTCGGGGAACTGGCCCTCAGGCGCTTCGGGACCATGCGGATTTCCGACCGGCGGAGCCTCCTGAACACGCTGATCCTCGCCCTGGCCATCGTGGCTGTCGCCATCAAAGGTTACTGGGCGGTGAGAGACCAAACTATCAAGACTGCTGAGCGCACATACCTGCCGGCGGGGGCGGTTGAATTCATCCTGAAAGAGAAGCTCACCGGGAACCTCTTCAACAGCTACAACTGGGGCGGATACCTCATCTGGCGCCTCTATCCCCAGTGCCGGGTCTTCGTGGATGGAAGGACTGACCTCTACGGGGATGAAATCCTGGGAGAGTTCATCAAAGTGTTCAGGGCGGGCGAAAGGTGGGAGCAGATTCTGGAGAAGCACAATGTGAAAATCGTGGTTGTAGAGAGAACAGCCCCTGTGGTCCGATGCCTCCAATCGCAGAAGGGGTGGCGCAAGGTTTACGAGGACTCCCTCGCCGTCGTCTTCGTGAGAGAGGGATCGCTCACCCAGTAACCGAGGGCCAGAACGGCGAGGATGTAGCCCAGGTAATTTTCGTTCAGGAAGCGGGAGAAGTAGAAGAAAGTAAAGAGGGTGAGGCCGTAGGCCCAGAGAGCGTTCCTGAGGGATGGGTTACGATACAGGCGGAACCCCAGAGCCGCTGCCACCGGCAGAGCAAACGTGAGCTCCAGGATCCAGAAGGGGAAATAGCTCAAGCGGGATTCCACAAGCCCTGAGGCGAGGATGAAGTTGGCCACCCCCCAGCCCCGGATCTGATAGGAAACCTTTGCGGTCCCGGCGGCCCACCGCCACACATCATCCACCATGGCATCGGGATTCCAGAGGAAGAAGGGGAGCACGAGGGCCAGGAACACCGGAGCAAAAGTTGCAACCGGATAGAAAACCGGACGGAACTCACCCGTTTTCCTCCAGAGGTAGAGGAAATAGAAAGGCAGTAAGAACCAGGCCGTGGGTTTGGAAGCGCACGCAAGGGCAAGGGATGCGGCCGAAGCCGCCAGAGCCCATCTCCCTTTTCCCGCGGCGAGGAGCCAGAGGCTCAGGACCACCCAGAACAGGACGAAGGAATCGTTCTGGCCGAAGATCACATCGCTTCCCATGATCGGGTTGAGCCCGAGCACGGTTACCAGCTTCAATTTGTCCTCGGGCCTGGAAGCAAGGAAAGGCGCCAGCGCCAGGGTCAGGGCGAAGAGCACCAGGTAGACGAATCGCTGATCATACCAGCCCAGCGAGGCTTCAAAAGCCCGGTAAAAGGGCCAGGAAAAGAGGAAGGTCCAGGGCAAATAGGGGTAATGGTAGAGGGCGGTTCTGTAGTCCAGGCCCCATTCGGCCATGGGGGTATTGGTGTAATCTTCAACGTAAGGGTTCTTTCCTGCCTGGAAGAACTTGATGGCTTCCTCAGTCTGGATGACGCCGCCGTCGTGGGTGTAGGAGGCAGGGCCGGCCTGGTGCCTCAGCATTATGAAAAGAACTGCCTCTGCCACCACTGTGAAGGAGATTATCCCGTAGATTATCCCCAGCTTGAGGCCGTAAAGCTGCGGCCTGAATGCATCCACCACGAGGTAAAGGACCAGAAGGCCGAAGGTTGCGGAAATAAGCAGAAGGGTTAACGGGTCCGTGAGCCAGTCCCTGAGAAGCTCCTGGGCTTTCGGGTTCAGGAGCAGGCCAGTGATGGGCAGAGAAGCGACATCCTGATGGCGCTGGGGCAGGACGAGCTGGGCGAGAGTATCAATCCTGACCCTGGCCAGGACCATTATGAAGAGGAGAAGCGCATCTCCCGAAGGGATGACCGAACCCTCCAGCTTTTGGTTTGATTTTAGCAGAAGGGCAAGCGGGCGTCAACCGGACTGAGGGAGCACCGAAAGCCCAGCGCGACCCCGGGTTGGAACACTGCGGTAATCCGGTTATAATTTGGTCAAAATTGAACCGAGGGGTGAAGAGATGGAAAAGCTGCCGGCCCTCCTTTTCCTCCTTGCTCTGTTCATCTTCATGGCTAAAGCCATGAGCTGGCTTTTCATAAGGGTCCGTCTCCCTGCCATCCTGGGGGAACTTGTAGCCGGAATCATTCTGGGTCCCAGTCTGCTGAACGTGCTGGGCCAGCCCTTCTTCAACCACGAGAAATTCTTCCCCATGATAATGGCTCTGGCCGAACTCGGAGCTATCTTCCTCATGGGTATAGCCGGCATGGAAATTGAACTGGAGGAATTCCTGAAAACCAGGAAAGTTGCCCTCCTGGCCGGAGCAATTGGCTTCTTCCTCACAATGGCTGTGGAAACAGCTGTAAGCTATCTGTTTCACCCCAACCTTACAATTGCCCTTTACATGGGGCTTACCCTCAGTGCCACCAGCGTAGGCATATCCGCCCAGACCCTGCTGGAACTGAGGAGGCTCAACACCCGGGAAGGGATGGGCCTCCTGGGCTCCGCAGTGGTGGACGACATCCTGGCACTTCTCACCCTGAGCGTTTTCATCAGTTTGTTCGCCCGCGCCGGGTCCAGCATGGGCATGGCGATTTCCATGGGCAAAGCACTGCTCTACATCGTTATAGCTTTCATCCTGGCCCGCTGGCTCATACCGCTGGTGGCGAAATGGGCTCAGCGCCAGCCGATAGGAGAAAGCATCGCCTCTCTGGCCTTCATCACTTTATTCATTTTCTCCGGAGCTGCGGAAGAACTGGGGGGATTGGCTGCGATAACGGGAGCCTTCATTGCGGGCCTGGGGTTCGGGGCATCTCCCCTCAGGCATTCGGTTGTGGAGAAACTCCGCCCCATCGCCTACGGGTTCCTGACCCCCCTCTTCTTCATAAGCATAGGCTTGAGAGCCGATGCCCGCGGTTTTTCCCCAGATATCCTTCTCTTATACTTGCTCCTCGCCCTTGGGGTGATGAGCGCTAAGGTCGTGGGGTGCGGGCTTGGAGCGTGGGTCGGAGGCTTTTCCCTTCCAGAAGCCTTCCGGCTGGGGCTTGGAATGATGCCAGGAGGAGAAGTGGCTCTGATACTGGCCTCCCTGGGCCTCACGGCGGGCTACTTAAAGCCCAACGATTTTGTGGCGATAATCATGGTCATTCTGACCACAGTGCTCCTCACGCCGATACTGCTCAGGCTGGTCTTTATGCCTCCGGCCTTCTTGAGGGAGATGCTCGCAAAGCACGAAATCGCTGAAGGAAAACCTGCTTCGGAGGGATAAATCTATGGCTAAATGCGTGGTCCTTATAATGACCAAACTCGACAGGCTCCACGATGTCATCAGGGCCTGGGAAAGCCTCGGCATACCCGGCCTCACCATGATTGACACCATTGGGATGGCTTCCCTCAAGACCTGGGTTGGTAGGGAGGATGTTCCCCTCATGCCCTCAATCCGCTCAATACTGGAGTGCGAAGAGCTGACTTTCTCCCACCGCACCATTTTCACCGTAGTCCCGGACGAGTTTGATGTGGAGAGGCTCATAGAGGAAACGGAAAAGATCACCGGTCCTCTGGATGAACCCGAATCGGGCTTCCTGTTCGTCCTCCCGGTCCTTGAAGTCCGTGGCCTGAGGAGGAAAACTTGAGGTTATATCTTCTGCTGTGAGTCTGGCACAGGGGTCAGGGTTGAAGCTGGTTTTAACCCGCAAGCAACTGGAGGAGGTGATAGCGCACGCCCTGGAGGAAAGCCCCAACGAAGCGTGCGGACTCCTGGCGGGTCGGGCAGGGAGAGTGGAGGAAGTTTACCCCCTTCCCAACGTGGAAAAGAGTCCCTTCCGCTACAGAGCCGATCCGGAAGCCCAGTTCAGGGCGATGGTGGATATTGAGGAGAAGGGCCTGGAAATTTTGGGGATATATCACTCTCACCCCTCGTTCCCCCCTTACCCTTCAGCCACGGACATTGAGATGGCCTATTATCCCGAGGCAGTTTACCTCATAATATCCCTGCGCGATCCTGAAAGGCCGCAGTTCAGAGCCTTCAGCCTTGCGGGGGATCAGCCCGAGGAAGTGGAGGTGGAGATCGTGGGCTGAGGCTCCGCCAGGCACTTCACCATTATGCTGGGGGTGAGCCTCAGAGGTGCCAGGGGTTTCTGGAGGAGGCCATCCAGCGCGGCCAGGAAGCGCGGGGGGAAAATCTTCTTCAGGAGCTGGAGGCGGAAGAAGGAGAGGGAAAGGGTTTCGGCGGGGGTGAACCCTGCTTCCCGGAGGTTTTCATCCATCCACCGTGGGTGGAAATCAAAGTGCAGGGGGGCGAACTCCAGAGGTTCAGGCGAGAAGGGGTTTGGCCGCCGGCCCAGGAGGTGGAGGAGCACGGCCTTTACATGCCTCTTATTGGCATATTCCATGATAAAAGTGCCGTGATTTTTCGCAATCCGCCGGATTTCCCTCAAAGCAGCTTTCACATCGGTCACGTGATGCATGACCCGGATCACCACGATGGTGTCAAAGGTTCCGCCGGGGAAGGGGAGGTTGTAGAGGTCGGCCACGACGAAGGAGAAGCGGGGGTCGTGGCCCCAGCGTTTCCGGGCCTCCGCAAGCTGAGAGAAGGAGCAATCCAGGAGTATTACCTTTTCCGCCCCGGAATAGAGGTCTGCCAGTCGCCCGAAGCCGGCTCCTGCGTCCAGGAGCAGGGAGCTTCTGCGGGGCAGCATGCGCCTGAGGGCTATGCGTTCGGCCAAGTCCTCGTATTGCCTCCCTCTCCAGAAATCGGTGTAGCGGACTCCCTCGTAGCTGCAGATGGGGCGTTTCACGTGAAACATCACCAAACCCTCACCACTTTGGCTGTGGAGCCGGAAGGCCTCTTGGTCACCTCTATCCTGACGGGAAACCTCTCCTTCAGTTCCTCCAGGTGGGTTATCACCAGTATGAACTTGAACCTGTCCTGGATGGAATTTATCGCCTCCACCACCCTCTCGAGCCCCTCCGCATCCTGCGTCCCGAACCCCTCGTCCACGAAGAGGACCGAAAGGGGAGCACGAGCGCGGCGGGCCAGAAGCCTGGAAAGGGCTATCCTTATGGCCAGATCCACCCTGAAGCTCTCCCCACCCGAATAAAGCCTGTAATCGCGAGTGCCCTTCTCGTCCGCTATCTCTATATCCAGCGTTTCCCTGAATTCACCCCTCAGGGTCTGCTTCTGGGTCCTGAACCGGACGTGCATCCGGCCTCCGGTCATGTCGCTCAGGAGCCTGTTGGCTTCCTCCTCTATCTCCGGAAGGACCCCCTCAATTATCATGGCCTGGAGCCCGTTCTTGCCGAAGGCCTCGGCCAGCTCCTGGTAAATGGAGCTTTCTTCCTGAGCACAGCGCAGGTCCTTCTCAATCTGCTCCTTCTCCAGGCGACGCTCCTCTATCCTCTGCAGATCCCTCTCAAGGGCTGCCTTTTCCTGCAGAGCTTCATCCAGTTCCACTTTGGCCATTTCCAGCTCCCTCTTTTTCCCTTCCAGCTCCCGCTCCACCTCCCCCCGCCTGGCCAGTTCCTCCTCTAACTTCCTGGCTTCTTCTTCCATTTCATCCTTGCGCCTTTTCCTCTCCTGCAGCCAGTTCTGCAGCGTTCTCTCCCGCTCCTCCTCCCGCCGGAGGTTCTCCCTGGCCTCATCCAGCCTCCCCCGCTCCGCTTCCCAAACCCGCAAAGCCCTCTCCTCCTGGAGGAGTTCATCACGCTTCTCCTTCCAGGCCCTCAACCTTGAAAGGCTCTCCTCCAGGGCTTCCCTTTCGGCCTGGAACTCCGGGGCGAAAACGCCCTCCCGGATGAGAGCTTCCACTTTCGCCAGCTCCGCCCTGACCTCTTCAAGCATCTGAGCTGCATCCTCCGCAGCTCTGACCTTCTCCTCCAGCATTCCCTTCCTTGCCGAAAGCCCTCCTTTCCGCCTGAGGCGCTCTTCAGCCTCCCCGATCCTGACCTGAAGCTCTTCCCCCTGCTGCTTCAAGTCTTCTATCCTCCTTTCAGTCCTCGCGATGGTAGCCTGTTTTCCCTCCAGGTTGCGGTTTAACTCCTCCAGAAGTTCATCCCTTCGGTGGTCAGGAAGAGGCTGGCGGCAGAGGGGGCAGGAAGCGCTGGCTTCCCCCAGCATTTCCAGTTGTTCCCGGAGCCTCCGAACTTCCTCCCCAGCGATGGCCTTTTCCCTTTCCATTTCCGCAAGCTCCTCCCGGATCCTCTCCAGCTCTTCCCTCCAGCCATTCACTTCCCCTTCGAGCTCTTCCATTTTCCGGAGCTCCTCATCCACCCCTGCCAGTTCCCGCCGATGGCTTTCAAGGGCCAGAGCCTTCCCTTCCAGCTCCTCAGCCTTTCCCCGAAGCTCCCTCAGCCTTGCCTCCAGCCTCCCCTTTTCCTCGCTTATCTTAGCATCCAGCTTCCTCGCCCTCTCCTCCACCGGACTGAGGCTCTTTATCTCTTCCTCAAGCTCCTCAAGCTCTCTCCTAACCTCCTGCAGCCTGTTGAAGCCTGCCAGGATCTCATCCTCTTTCTGGATTGTCCTGCGGTATGCATCAATCCGCTTCCTGGCCTCCTCCAGTTCTTTCCGTATATCCTCAATTTCTCTGTCCAGGCGCCTGACCTCCTCCCGATTCTCCTTCAATTTCTCCTCATAGCGCCTGAGTTCCGAAAGCACGCTTTCAAGCCTTTCCTTCTCTTCCTGCAATTTGTTGCAAATGCTCCGGAAACGTTCGTAATTTTGCTTTGCGATCTCCAGTTTTTCCTGCAATTCTTCCGCCTTGCTGATCTCTTCCTCTACCTGCTTCAGCCTGCCCTGAAGCTCCTTCACCCGGAAGTCCGCTTCTCTCTTCTTCTCCTTAGCCCTTTCCTCAAGGTTTTCGTAAAAATCAAAGCCGAGGATCTTGCCCAGAAGTTCCTTGCGCTCGGCCGGGTCCCTGGTGGTGAATTCCCCGGCCTTGCCCTGAGCCAGGAAAGCCGAGTTCACGAAGGTCTCGTAGTCCATCCGGAGGATCCCTTCCAGTTTGCTCTGGGTTTCCTTTATCCCCTTCTCCCCGACGGGCTCAAACCTCTTCTCCCTATCGTTCCAGAGCCAGAGTTCAAGCTGCTCGTGAGGTTTCCTGTGCTCGCTGAAGGTCCTCTTCACCTTATAGGTGCTGGATTCAACGGCGAACTCCAGCTCCACGCTCATCTCCTCGGCACCGGAGTGCAAAAGCTCCCGGGAGCTGGTGCTCCGGGAGGTTTTCCCCCAGAGGGCCCAGGTGATGGCATCCAAGATGGCCGATTTGCCGCTGCCGTTTTCCCCCCACAGGCACGCAATGTTTATGCCCCGGAAATCAATGGTCTCCGGCTGCCGGTAGCTCAGGAAATTCTTCATCTTCAGCTTCAAAGGTATCATCTCAACCACCTCCCGACTTTCCCCAGTTTCCCCAACCCTGCCCGAAGAGATTTTACCTTCCACTGCTTCCCAAGTCAAAGAGAATAAGGGATAAAGTAGTAGTAGGCCTTTGGATTCTGTGGAAAATGGGGAAAACCTTTACTGGCGGCGAAGGTAGTCCTTGAGGAGAGAAAGCTGCTTCCCCACCCGCTCGTCGGTCTTGAGCAGGCGGGAGATCTTCTCGTAGCCGTAAACCACGGTGGTGTGGTCCCTGCCACCCAGCAGCCTGGCTATCTGGGGGAACGAAAGGGAAAGGCAATCCCGCAAAAGATACATGGCCACCTGGCGGACGAAGGTCACTTCTCTGTCCCGCCGGCAGCTCCGGAGGTCTTCAGGGGAAAGGTGGAAGAAGTTGGCCACGGCTTCTATAACCTTTTCGGGGGATAGATGGGTTTCCTCTTCGCCCGGTTCTCTGTGGCCATCAAGGGCTAATGATGCTGTTTCCAGGGTTGGCTTCATGCCCATGAAATGGAGGTAGGCTATGACCCTGTTGAGGGCGCCCTCAAGTTCCCTCACATTGCTCCTGATGCGGGAAGCTATGAATTCTACCACCTCTTCAGGCAGTTCCACGCCCCTCTGGGAGGCCTTGGCCTTCAGAATGGCGATGCGGGTCTGGAGATCGGGGGGCTGGATCTCCACCACAAGCCCTCCCTCAAACCTTGATCGCAACCTCTCCTCCAGCGGATGTATGGTCCTGGGAGGGCGGTCACTGGCTATGACGATCTGTTTCTGGTTCTTGTGGAGGGCATTGAAGGTGTGGAATAGCTCCTCCTGGACGCCCTCCTTCCCCGCCAGGAACTGGATATCGTCTATGAGGAAAAGGTCAATGGAGCGGTAGCGGGAGCGGAAGTCCCCCGTGCGCTTGTTCCGGATGGAATTTATGAAATCGTTGGTGAAATCTTCGGCCGATACATAAAGGGCTTTGCGGTGGTGTTTCATGGCCTGATGGCCTATAGCGTGAAGGAGGTGGGTCTTCCCCAGCCCCACGCCTCCGTAGATGAATAGGGGATTGTAGGCAGCACCCTCACCGCTGGCCACAGCGAGGGCAGCCCTGTAGGCGAGCCTGTTCCCTGGCCCCACCATGAAGTTTTCAAAGGTGTAGTTGGGGTGGAAGGCGAAGGAGCGGGGTTTCTCCTGGAGGAGAGGAGGGATTTCCTTGAGGGCAGGGGGTTGAGGAGGCTGGACCACGAAGTTTATCTCCACCGTCCTCCCCATGATGCTGGAAGCAGTCCTCTTTATCAGACCCATGAGGCGGTTTTCCAGCCAGTCCTTGGCGAAGGCTGTGGGGACGCCTATCACGAAAGTCCCGTCTTCATACCCGAGGAAAGTGGTCCCTCTGAGCCAGGTCTCGAAAGTGGCCCTGGTCATCTTCAGTTGCAATTCACCCAGGGTGGCCTGCCAGACTTCTTCCGGTCTCACGGGTTATCTCCGACGGGCTTTTCGTAAGGGCAAGATAGATTTTAGCCCCTCGCCGTGGAGGGGGCAACGCCCCTCCTGGTAGTAGCGATTTTACGCCATAAGCTTCCCCCACTAATCCTTGGGGGGTTATGGGAGCCTGCTGACTAAAGGAGGAGAAGGGAGGGATTTCAATCGGCCAGAAATTTTTAAGCTTGCCCTCTTTTGCCCTTCCCCAGCCCATGTGATATACTTCCTGCTGGAAAATCCGCCGGAGGGAGGACGATGCCGGACCGTCAGACCCTCATGCAGCTCAGCAAAGAGGAGCTGATCGGCCTCCTTGAGGACGCCGCCCGGAACTGGCTCGCCCACGATGGACTCTGGTTCCTGGCCGTGGAGGAAGCCTGCGGGATGGATATGGCCATAAAGCTGGATCAGAAAGCCTGGGAGCAGTTCTCGGCCATTGAAGCCAGGAGGATAATGAAGAGGCTCGGGATGGAGCCGGGAGGCGGCCTCCAGGCCCCCAAGAAGGCCCTCCAGTATCGCCTTTACTCTTACATAAACCGCCAGGAAATCCTGGAGCCGGACGAAAACACCCTCATCTTCAGGATGAACGAGTGCCGCGTTCAGGAGGCCCGCAAGAGCAAGGGCCTTCCGGATTTCCCCTGTAAATCCGTTGGTCTGGTGGAATATTCGGTGTTCGCCCGCACCATTGACCCCAGGATAAAGACCCGCTGCATAGCCTGTCCCCCTGATCCCCATCCCCCCGAATTCTGGTGCGCGTGGGAATTCAAGCTGGAGTGATTGGGAGATGGCCCGCATAGGCCTCAACGCCAGGAACGATGTATACTTCCCGGAGGAGGATTACAGGCTCGTCCGGGAAGCTCGCATTGAAACCCTCAAGACCCTCTCCATAACCGATATCTCGGTTTACGAGAGGCTGCGCCGGGAAAATCCATCCCTTGAGTTCATCGTCAGGCTCTGGGACAAGGGTTTTGGCCCCGGCAAGCACCCCACACCCCAGGAGTTCGTGGAGAGGGTTGCCCCCCGCATCCAGGCCCTCCGCCCCTATGCCGAGAAGTTTGAAATCCACAACGAACCGAACCACTTCCACAGGCTTGAGGGATGGGGTTCCTCCAACGAGCATGCCGTTGATTTCAGAAACTGGTTCCTTGAGGTCCTGAGGAGGTTGAAGGAACTTTTCCCCTGGGCGAAGTTCGGATTCCCCGGACTTGCCATCAACTACCCCCACCGGGATCTGGAGTGGCTGGAGATATGCCGCGAGGCGGTGGAAGAATCGGACTGGCTCGGTTGCCACTGCTACTGGCAATACGAGAACCACCTTTCGGAGGAGTGGGGCCTGAGGTTCAAGCTCTACCACAGACTTTTCCCCGGTAAACCCATTGAAATCACAGAGTTCGGGGATTCAACCCCCGACCTGGCTCCGGAGGAAATGGCCAGGAAATATGTGGAATATTACCAGGAGCTCTACAAATACCCTTACGTAAATTCGGCCTGCGCTTTCATCGCTTCTTCTCCCGATCCCGCCTGGGCTTCCTTCGCCTGGAGGACCGAGGAAGGGCAATTCCGGCCGGTGGTCATGGCAGTGGCGTCAATGCCGAGGAAAGCCCCGGCCAGGTATTTTGAGGAGACGGGTTTCAGCGTGGAGGGAGCTTTCCTCCAGAAACTGGAGGAACTCGGCCTTGAGGTTTGCGGTTTGCCCATCTCGGAGCCGCGGGAAGAAGAGGGAACTGTGGTCCAGTATTTCCAGAACGTCATCCTGGTGCGCCTGCCCTCCGGGGAAGTTGCCCTGGGGAAGGCTGGGGAAAAACTGTGGAAAACCCTTGAAGAGCTGGAGGAACTCAGGAAAGCTCTGGAGGGGCCGGCTCCGGTGGTGGAGCCGATTGTGGAGGATATTTCGGATAAACTCCCAAAGCACCCTGTGGAGCGATATGCCAGGAGGGAGCTTTCGGCCATAAGATACCTGGTGGTGCACCACTCGGCCATACCGCCCGATAAAGGGCCCGAAGTTATCGCCCGTTACCACGTGGAGAAGCAGGGCTGGCCCGGGATAGGTTACCATTATTTCATTGACCGCGAGGGCAAGATCTACCAGACCAATCCGCTTGAGGTGGTTTCCTATCACGCCAGGAACTTCAATTCCTCAGGCGTGGGGATATGTCTGGCGGGCGACTTCACCTCATCAATCCCTCCGGAAGCCCAGATCCAGGCTCTGGGTCACCTCTGCGCTTTCCTCCTGGAGAAGCTGAACCTCGGCAAGGAGGCCGTCGTCGGCCACCAGGAGCTCGTCCCCACGATATGCCCCGGGGGCAGGTGGAAGGAATGGAAGGGCTTGCTCCTCAAGGCAATTGATGAGGCGCCGCGCAGGGGCTTCAAGCCCATCTACCATTATGTCCTTTTCTGGCAGACTCCGGAAGACTGGGCCTCGGAGGAGTGGGAAGCAGCGCAAAATTACATCGCCCGGTTCCGCCCGACATGCGGTTTTTCCGTTCAGGAAGCCCTTCAGGCCCGCTATGTGACCATTGTGGGAAACGAGGACAGGATAGGGAGGGAGACGGAGGAGCTTTTGCGGCGTTCGGGCTGCAGGGTTGAGCGCCTCGCTTACGGTGACCTCAGTTCCCTGAAGGAAACCCTGGACAGGATGGTTGCCCAGGGCAGACGCTTCCTCACTCTTGCCTGAGATGGAAAGCCTGCAGAGGTTCCTCAAGCCCTGGTTGAGCTGGCCGATAAAGCTCCCCACTTTTGAGGGCCCCTTTGACCTGCTCCTTTACCTGCTGGAGAAAAATCAGCTTGAAATCACAGCCGTTTCGCTGGCCCTGATCGCCGATCAATACGTAGAGCATCTGAGCCGCGCTGAAGGGTTCGAGCTTGAGGCACTGGCCGATTTCATCGCCATAGCGGCCCGCCTTTTAGCCCTCAAATCGCGTTACCTTCTGCCCCAGCCTCCGGCCCCATCCCCCCTTTCCCCCGAACCGGAGGGGGAGGAACTGGTTAAGCAACTCCTCATTTACAGGGCCTTCAGGGAAAAAGCGCGCTTCCTTGAAGAGAGGGAATCACTGGGCCTGCGCTGCTACGTCCGCGCTTCCGCTCCGCCGCATCCTAATACCCCTTCCCTTCCTCCGAACCCCTACACGGTTGACGACCTTGTGGAATGTGCTCGTCGGCTTCTGCTCCCTGAGGAAGGCGAGGATGTTTCAACGTTGGTCAGCCCGATAAAGGTCACAGTCAGGGAGAAGATTGAGCAAATAAGGTGGGCGCTTCGGGAGGCGGAGGGGAAGAGGCTTTTCAGGGATTTCCTGGGCGAGTCTCCCCACCCGCAGGAGGTCATAGCTACCTTTATGGCTCTCCTGGAATTGGTCAAGCTCGGGGAAGTGGTGGCGTGGCAGGAAGGCCTTTTCGGCCCGATCTACGTGGCCAGAGCTTCCGGGGAGCGCGGGACAATGTTCGGCCTGCAGGATGCGTAGCACGTCTGATTTGTCTCGGCTTGGTGCTGTGGTATAATTCAGCCAAGCCTGCCGTTGGAGGGTAATGGATGAAGGTTACGCTTGTCTATGCAGGCATTTCGGGCATAGGCTTCAGGAGCCTGGGCAAAGGCATGGATGCGGGCTGGGTCAGCCACGGCCTGGCCCACCTCTCTTCGGCGGCAAAAGCCCAGGGATTTGAAGTTGACCTTATTGACCTCAGGGCCCTCTCGGGCTGGGATGAGTTCAGGGAAGAGGTGAAGAAGCGTGAGCCAAGGGTGGTCGGCCTCACGATGATGAGTGTGGATTACAACCCGGTGATGCGGTGCGTTGACATCATCAAGGAGGAGGTGGACCGCAACATAATCACTGTGGTGGGCGGACCTCATCCCACCCTCGCCCTTGAGGAGGTGCTCAAGAATCCCAACATTGACTACGTGGTTATCCGTGAGGGGGAGATAACCTTCCCCAGACTCCTGAGGGCCATTGAGGAGGGCAATCCCCCGAAGGAGAGGGTGCTGGTCGGCGAGCCCCCGGATCTTGACGCTATCCCCTTCCCGGACCGCGACCTCTTCCTGAACGAATGGAGGAAATACGGCTACGACCTGGATTCTCCCGAGGTCCCCTTTGTGGAGGAGCTTCCGCCTCCTTTCCTAACCATAATTGCCGGGCGGGGGTGCATGTATAACTGCAGCTTCTGCCAGCCTGCGGAGCGCAAGATCTTCGGGCGGAAGGTGCGAAGGCGCAGCCCCCAGAACGTCATCGCTGAACTCAAGCTGCTGCGGGAGAAATACAACTTCGCCAGCTTCATGTTCCACGACGACTGCCTTACCGAAGACCGGGAGTGGGTAACCGAGTTCTGCCGTCTATACAAGGCCGAGGGGTTCACCCAGCCTTTCTTCTGCCAGTCCAGAGCCGATATCATCGTGCGCCACGAGGATATGGTGAAGATGCTGGTGGAGGCCGGCTGCCGCGGCATGTTCATAGGCTTTGAGTCGGGCAGCGATCGGGTTCTGAAGTTCCTGCGGAAGGGCACCACAAGGGAGATAAACCTGAAGGCGGCCAGAATCTGCAAGAAATACGGCATCGCCATATGGGCCAATTACATGCTCGGCATCCCCACCGAAACAAAAGAGGAGGTCATGGAGACCATATCAATGCTCAAGGAGATTGACCCTGATTACTACAGCCCCGCCTTCTACACTCCCCACCCCGGAAGCGATCTATACGATTACTGCATTGAGCACGGCCTCTCCCTCATCACGAGCCACGACCAGTATCGCCGCAACCCCACGGAGATGAAGATCAAAGGGCTGGATTACGACTTCCTCATGTGGGCTCTGAAAGAGTCCCAGCGCCGCAAGCCCTGGAATGCCTTCAGGCGGACCGTCCGCAGGCTCTGGAAGAGGTATGCCAATCCGAGGAAAGCCGTCCGCAAAGCTGTTAAGCTGGCCAGAAAACTGGTCGGAGCTCAGGCGTGATGACCAGAGTTTACCTCATAAGGCACGGCAGGACCGCCTGGAACAAGGACGTCCGCTTCAGGGGGCAGGTGGATCTGCCCCTGGACGAGGTGGGGGAAATCCAGGCTGAGGCCATAGCTTCAAGGCTCAAAAACCGCCCTATAAAAGCGATCTACTCAAGCCCCCTCAGCCGTGCGGTTAAGACGGCAGAACCTCTGGCCAGAGCCCTCGGCCTTGAAGTCATAACGGAGGAGGGGTTCACCGACATAAATTTTGGCGAGTGGCAGGGCCTTTCCCCCGCCGAAGTGGCCGAGCGTTACCCGGAGCTTTACCGGCTGTGGCTGGAAAGCCCTCACCTGGTGCAGTTCCCCGGTGGCGAGAGCCTGAGTGCAGTGAGGGAGAGGGCAGAAAAGGCACTGATGAGGGTTCTGAGCCGGCATCCTGGCGAGGAGATAGCAATAGTGGGCCACATGGTGGTCAATAAATTGCTTCTCTGCGCCATCCTGGGCCTGGGGAACGAGTGGTTCGGACGCATAGAGCAGGATAACGGTTGCCTCAACATTTTCGGCTACGATGGGCGCGGGTTCACAATTTTCCTCCTCAACGATACTTGCCACCTGGATCAGGGCGAGCTCAGGCGGTAAGAGCTCACCGGTTCGCCCTCGCGGTTATACAGGGTGATCTCCCTTACTTGATGGAGAACTGGTTTATCAAGGCCCCAGTATAGTTCGGCGGGAGTGTTCCTGCCTGAGCCTGTGTAGAGGGTTACCGCGCCCTGGGGCCAGAGGAGGAAATCGGGGAAGACGTAGCTCAGGCCATCGGCGGAGAGGCGCCACCCCGCCAGGTTCTTCACCTTGTCGGCGGTGCTGCGGATCACGATGGCCTCTTTGCCCTCCACGCCTGGGCTTATCACCGTTTCAATGTATACCCCTTCTTTGCTCACCACGGGCGAGGGGATGGGGGTGGGAGTGGGCGGTTTAGTGGCGATGGGGGTGAAAGCCGGGGTTGGCGGCTGGAAGGGCAGGGTGAAGGTTGGGGTGGGCTGCGGCAATTCCCCCCCAGGTATGATGAGCTGCTGACCGGGATAGATCAGGTCAGGGTTGGAGATGGCGTTGATGCGCATCAGATCTTCCAGCGAAACCCCGAATTTCTCCGCTATGCCGGAGAGCGTATCACCTTCGCGGACGATGTATACTCCCGGGCGAGTTGCCTGAGGCTGGACCGAAGGGGTTGCCGTCGCCTGGGCCAGCGGAGGAGCTGGGGTGGTCTGTATGTATACGGGCCTCCGCCCCAGGGTGAAAACCACCACGAGGCTTATCACCAGAGAGACCACAGCATTGACGCAGATTATGAAAATTGCCTGCTTCCGTGTCATTTCCATCCCTCCCTGGGGAAATTATACCCCATCACGGGGAGAATGGCTATCCTTTGACACCCCACTTTTTTTGGGATACAATGGAAGCGGAGGGGCTGATGGGGCAGGTCCTATACCGCAAGTGGCGATCCCGAAGCTTTGATGAGCTTGTCGGCCAGGATCATGTGGTCCGCACCCTGAAGAACGCCATAAAGTCCGGGCATATCTCCCATGCTTACCTCTTCGCCGGGCCCCGGGGGACAGGGAAGACCACCACTGCTCGCCTCCTGGCCAAAGCCGTGAATTGCCTTTCCACCGATAAGGAGAAGCCCTGCAACCAGTGCGAGATATGCGTGGCCATAAATGAGGGGCGCTGCCTGGATTTAATTGAGATTGACGCTGCCTCCAACAGAGGGATAGACGAAATCCGGGACCTCAGGGAGAAGGTGGGCTTCATGCCAACCCAGGCCCGCTACAAGGTTTACGTCATAGACGAAGTCCACATGCTCACGCCTGAGGCCTTCAATGCCCTCCTCAAGACCCTTGAGGAACCCCCTCCCCATGTCATTTTCGTCCTGGCAACCACTGCCCCGGACCGCATCCCGCCGACGGTTCTTTCCAGGTGCCAGAGGTTTGACTTCAGGCGCATCCCGGCCAAAGCCATTATGGATAGGCTGGCCTTCATAGCTTCCCAGGAAGGGATCTCCATTGAGCCTGAGGCTCTGAGCTTCATCGCTCACCAGGCTATGGGCAGCATGAGGGATGCCCTCAGCCTCCTGGACCAGTTGAGGGCTTTCGGGGAAGGGACTATAACCCTGGAGCTGGCGCGGGCCGTCACCGGAGCCATATCTCAGGAGACCATTGCCGAGCTTGTGGAACTGCTGGCCAGGGGGCAGACCGCCGAGCTCATCGCCCGGCTCGATGAACTGATAGACAGGGGGGCAGAGCCCCGCCAGATACTCCAGGAGCTCCTCTCTTTCCTGAGGAACCTGCTCCTGGTGAAGATTTCCGGGGATAAAGCTTCCGTGGACCTGCCCCAGGAAACAGTAGAACGCATGAAGGAGCTTTCAGGCTACCTCACCACCCTCCAATGGGTGAGGGTGATCCGTTTGCTCAGCCGCACGAGTGTGGAGATGAGGGGAGGGCTTTCGCCCCAGCTTGCCCTGGAGTTAGCCTTCATTGAAGCCACGGGTGCTCAATCCCAGGCAGTTGCCCCGGGCCCGCAGGCTCAGGTCAGGGAAGCGCCTCAGGAGGCTCAGGTTAAGGAACCCCCTCCGCCACCACCGCAGCCCAGGGATGAAGATCTTTCCCTTCTCAGAGGGCAGTGGCCCAAGATTCTGGCGACCATAAGGGGCATTGATAAGGCCCTTGAGGCTTTGCTGAGAGATTGCGAACCGGTTTCGGTCGCCGGGAACACTGTGACCCTTGGCTTCTACTATCCGCTGCACAGGGAAAAGGCCGAGGAAGATAAAAGGCGCGGGATCCTGGAAGAAGTGCTGGGTCGGGTCCTGGAGAGGCCGGTCCGGGTGAAGTGCGTGGTTGTCCCCAAGAAGAAGGCGACGGTTTCTCCGCCCCGCCTGCCGGAGGACCCGGTGGTGAAGGTGGCGGTGGAGAAGCTGGGGGCCCGGGTCAGAATAAGAGTTGAAGGCGAAGGAGGGACTTATGTCCAGGAAGATGGACCTTAAGATGATGAAAGGACTTCAGAAGCTCCAGGAGGAAATGCTCAGGACTCAGGAGCGCCTGGCCGAGGAGACCATAGAGGTCACTGCGGGAGGTGGAGCGGTAAAGGTAGTGATAGACGGCCACCAGAGGGTCCGGTCCATCACCATATCGCCCGAGGTGGTGAATCCAGAGGATGTGGAGATGCTCCAGGACCTCATCCTGGCGGCCGTGAACGAGGCCATCGAGCGGTCGCAGGCCCTGGCTGCCGAGAGGCTATCGTCAATAGTGGGTGGAGTTCAGTTGCCTGGTTTGAAGTTGTGAGCCATGGCCAAGCTTGCTGCGCCGGTAGCTCGCCTGATAAATGAGTTCAGCCGTCTGCCGGGCATCGGGCCCAAGACGGCCTCACGGCTCACTTTCTACCTCCTCAAGGCTCCCAAGGAGCAGGCCCTCTCCCTGGCCGAAGCGATAAGGGAGCTGAGGGAGAAGACGACTTACTGCGAGGTTTGCTTCAACATCACCGATGAGAGCCCCTGCCCGATCTGCAGGGACCCCGAGCGGGATCATTCCACGATATGCGTGGTAGAGGACCCGCTTGATGTTCTGGCCCTGGAGAGGACGGGGGAATACAAGGGGGTTTATCACGTCCTGCACGGGGCCATTTCGCCCGTTGAGGGCATAGGGCCGGAGGATCTGCGCATTCAGGAGCTTCTGCAGCGTTTGAAGGGGAAGCTGATTCGGGAAGTGATACTGGCCACCAACCCCAATCTGGAGGGGGAGGCCACGGCCATGTATATTTACCAGCTCATCAAGCCTCTCGGCATCAGGATAACCCGCCTGGCCCGTGGCCTCCCCGTGGGCGGCGATCTGGAGTATGCCGATGCCATAACTCTGGCCAGGGCTCTGGAGGGCCGGAGGGAGATGTAATTTCAGCTCCTGGCCTCTTTCAGGGCTTCCTCAATCCTCCTGAGCCTTTTTTCCCTGTCCCGCACGAAGCGCCTTATCCCCTCGAGGACCCAGTGGGGCGAGAGGCGAGCCTCTTCTATGACTTCATCCACTGTGCCTCCTGTCCGCCACCGGTTATCCCAGTCGGCCGAGAGGGAGTATTCCTCGGCCACTTTATTGAAGAGCCAGAAGTGCATCAGCCAGCGGGCCTGGGTTGTTATGCACATTGAATCAATTTTATCTCCCTCCGACAGCACCCTGTTCCGGTATTCCTCCGGCTGCATGGCGAAGAGTTCGGGGCTTATGGCCGCCACTATCTTGACGTTGAGCTTCTCTTCGTCCAGCCTGGGCAGTATCTTTATGATGCTCACCATGGCGCTTGTGCCCTGCACTATGACCGTGCCCATCTTCGGGAGGTCGGGCCGGTAGTCCCTGACGATGTAAGCGCCCTTTGCAGCCTCAAAGTGGGAGGGTATGCCGAGGGCTTCCCGGTCGGGGATTTCTATGGCCGGGCGGGTCAGGTGCAGGGCGATTATGGGTGCATCGTGTTTGAGGGCTTCGCCCAGGACTACCGGGACTTCGTTGTGCTCCCAGGGGTGGAGGTTGATGATCTGCCCCCAGGGGAAGAGCTGGGTCACGCCGGGAGCGAAAATCCCGAAGTGGGTTCGGGAGTCGTCGGCGGTTTCGGGGCCGGAGTGGCCGGCCACCCAGATAACTTTGCCCACCTTGAGCTGGCAATCCTGGGCGAGCTGGCTGAAGAGCCTGAAAGCCCCGTATTTCAGGTAGGCGAAGGAGCCGTAGGT
>DAOUCW010000284.1:0-18099 GCA_034431695.1 Anaerolineae bacterium
AGCGCAAGGCACAGCGCAGGGACACCCGTTCGGTGCGCCGGGCGCTGAAACGGCTGTCGTCCCGCCAGCGAAACTTCACCCGAACCTTTATCCAAACCGTCGCCAAGAGGTTCGTTGAGTGGGCAGGAAACGATGCCGTTCTCGTCTTTGAAAGCCTTAAGTTTCGGCAGGGGAAGAAGGGAAGTGCGGCGCTTAACCGACGGCTTTCCCAGTTCCCTCATGGGTTGCTTTTGCGCTGTATCAGAAACAAAGCGGAAATGGTTGGGCTCCCGATAATATTCGTTAACCCTGCCTGCACTTCCCAGACCTGTTCCCGGTGCGGTTGTTTTGGCGTTCGGGAACGGCATCTCTTCCGCTGTCCGCATTGTGGGTTCTCCTCTCATGCCGATGTCAATGCTTCGTTTAACATTTTGAGCCGTGCCAAAACTATACTGTCTGGGCCTTCAGGCCTGGGCAGTGGGCTGCCGTCAACCAGCCCCGAAGCCCGGTCCCTTTCGGGATACGGGCAAGCCGTCGGCTTTAGCCGGCGGTAGTTGACTTCTGCGGCGATTACCCCGGACTCGCCCTCTCCTTCCTCTGGCAATACCTCCGCCACTCCTTCCTCTCCCGACGCCTCCCTTACTTCATCTACCCGGGCGCTTCGGGGACTCTCGGCATCCTGGGCTACGTGAACGCAGCCCTTGAGATCAGGGAACAACTGGATTCCGCAGGCATACCCGAGCCGGAAGCCATCTTCGTGGCAGTGGGGTCCTGCGGGACCTTCGCGGGCCTCCTCCTTGGGGCAAAGCTGGCGAACCTCAGGAGCCGGATAATCGGGGTGAGGGTGGTTGAGGAGAACATCGCCAGCCGGGCGAAAGTTGCCCGCATGGTCAACAGGACCGCCCGCTTCCTCCGGAAGCTCGACCCCGAGGTGCCCGCGGTGGAGGTCAGGGCTGAGGAGGTGGAGCTTCTCGGGGAATACCTTGGGCCTGGCTACGGTCACCCCACGCCTGAGGCCTTAGAAGCCGTGAAGCTGGTGGCCGAACTTGAAGGCTTGCCCCTCGAAACCACCTACACCGGCAAAGCTATGGCTGCCCTGCTGGATTATGCCAGAGCCAGACCCGGCTCCCGCCTGCTCTTCGTGGACACTTTCGCCGAGAAGCCTCTCCTTGAGGAAGGGGATTACCGCTCGCTTCCCGAACGCTTCTGGCCTGTGTTCAACCCCTCGCACCGGGTGCCATGCTGGTGCATCACCGGCCTTCTGAGGCAGGATTACTGCTGGAAAAAGGCCAGGCCCGGTTAAAGGTGCCTGCCCTCGCCCGGACGGACTCCGAACCGGCGCAGGCCTGAAAAAGAAGCCTTTGCCTTTTCCCCCAACCTGTGTTATATTCTCCCCCCGGAGGGAACACCCATGCTGAGGGCAATGGTGATCCTGCTCCTGATACTGGCAGGGTGCCTTCCAGCGCCCGCCAGAAGCGAAAAAGTCCAGGTTTTAGCTTCAAACTCAATCGTGGGAGACGTGGTCGGAGAAGTGGGGAAAGAGGCCATTGCCCTTTCCGTCCTCGTGCCGCCGGGGGTTGACCCCCACTCCTACGAGCCTTCGCCCCAGGATTTAATGAGAGCTTCTCAGGCCCAGGTCATCTTCATCAACGGAGCAGGCCTGGAAGAAGCCTTCATCAAGCGCCTCCTGGAAAACGCCTCGCCCAATGCTCTTCTGGTGGACCTTTCGGAAGGGATAGAACTGCTGTCCTTTGAAGGCGAAGGCCACGAACATGAGCACGAGCATGAAGTTGACCCCCACGTATGGCTTGACCCTGTAAACGTCATCACCTGGACCCATCACATCGCTTCGGCCCTGGGAAAGGTGGACCCGAAAAATGCCGACTTTTACCGGAAGAACGCGCAGGATTATGAGAAAAAGCTCCAGGAACTTGATGCGTGGATCAGGGAGATGGTGGAGAGCATACCCGTGGAGAGGCGAAAGCTGGTTACAGACCACCTGGCTTTCGGCTACTTCGCCAGGCGCTACGGGTTCCAGCAGGTGGGGGCCATTATCCCTGGATTTACAACCCTCGCTGAACCCTCGGCCCGGGATATTGCCTCGCTCACGGACCTGATCCGGAGAGAGGGTGTGCCGGCGATCTTCGTAAGCGCTTCCGCTAACCCCAGGATGGCCGAACGGCTCGCTCAGGATGCGGGGATAAAGGTGGTGCCCCTCTACATGGGCTCCCTCTCTCAGCCGGGTGGGCCTGCTTCCACTTACATTGAATTGATGCGCTACAATGTCTCAGCCATTGTGGAGGCACTGAAATGATGCCTTCCATGTGCAGGGGGCTTGAACACAGGTCCGGAATCCCGGTCCTTGAGGTTGAGGGTGTAACCGTCCGCTACGGCGATGTTGTGGCCCTGGATGGAATCTCCTTTTCCCTCAAGAAGGGGGATTTCGTCGGACTGGTGGGACCGAACGGGGCGGGCAAAAGCACCCTATTCAAAGTGATAGCAGGGCTCATAAGGCCTCATCAGGGCGAAGTGAAGATCTACGGATCCGAGCCGGGAGGGCACATCTGCATAGCCTACATTCCGCAGCGGAGTGAAGTGGACTGGAATTTCCCGGCCACAGTGGCCGATGTGGTGATGATGGGACGCGCGGCAAAGCTCGGCCCCATCGCCTGGCCCAGGAAGAAGGACTGGGAACTGGTCTACGAGGCCCTTGAAAAGGTGGGCCTTGCGGAACTCGCCCGCCGCCCGATAAGGGAGCTATCGGGTGGGCAGCAACAGAAGGCCTTCATTGCCAGAGCCCTCGCTCAGGAGGCCGAGCTAATGCTGCTTGATGAGCCCTTCAACGGTCTGGACGCCCCCTCGCAGGAGGAAATTCTCCAGGTCCTCAAGAACCTGAACCGCCAGGGAGTAACCATCATCCTGGCAACCCACGACCTTGAGATGGCTTCCAGGCACTTTGGGCTGGTCATGCTCCTGAACCGCCGCCTCCTGGGCTTCGGCTGCCCCGAAGCTGTCTTCTCGCCCGAATTGCTCAAACAGGCCTACGGAGGGCACCTCCATTTCCTCCAGACCCCGGAAGGCTTCAGCCTGGTGGGGGATACCTGCTGCGGCAGGGGTGAGCAATGACCGAAATCTTCCTCGCTCCTCTGACTTACCCTTTCATGGTCAGAGCCCTGATCGCCTCCATCATCGTGGGGGTTGTGTGCGGGATTGTGGGATGCTACATACTGCTCAGGGGCATGACCTTCCTGGGGGATGCCATAGCCCACTCGATCCTGCCGGGTGTTGCCGTGGGCTACCTCCTGGGCAGAGGAGCAAAGGGCCCAATCCTGTGGGGAGCCATCATCGCCGCTGTAATTGCATCCCTGGGCGTTGGCGCCCTGAGCAAACGGACCAGGCTGCGGGAAGATGCCTCAATAGGAATAATTTTCGCGGGGATGCTCGCCCTGGGAATAGCCCTGATCTCTTCTGTGAGAAATTACGCTGTGGACCTCGCCCACTTCCTCTTCGGGAACGTGCTGGCGGTATCGTGGGGCGACCTGGCCCTCATCGGCGGGCTCGGGGGAGCCGTCCTCCTCGCGGTGGCCGCTCTGTTCAAAGAACTCATGGTCATATCCTTTGACCCCGTCCTGGCCTCAACCCTGAGGATAAAGGCAGACCTTATCAATTACATCTTCCTGGCCATGATATCGGTCACGGTGGTGGTTTCCCTGCAGACGGTTGGGGTGGCTCTGGCAGTGGCCATGCTCATAACTCCGGCTGCCACCGCCTACCTTCTGGCTTCCCGCCTTCCGGTCATGATGGCCCTCTCCGCAGCCGTGGGTGTCATCTCGGGAATTGCAGGCCTTTACATTTCCTATTACTTCGGCATAGCTTCCGGGGCTTCCATAGTCCTTGTCTGCACGGTCCTTTTCCTCATGACTCTGATCTTTTCCCGCAGGCGTCTGTTCTGAGGCATGGAGAGGGAAGAGAAACGCAGCTTCTTCCTCAACGTCGTGAACGGAGCCCTCTTCAATTTCGCTGAAAGGCTCATAGACCCTCCCCTTGTTCTCACCTGGTTCGTGAGCCAGTTGACTTCTTCCAATTTCCTCGCAGGATTGGTGGCTCCGCTGGGGGATGCCGGATGGTATCTTCCTCAAATTTTCGTTTCCACCTACGTCCAGCGGATGGAGAGGAAGATGCCGAGCTATACTTACACGGCTGTCATCAGGCTGGCGGCGTGGCTCCTGCTGGCACTGGCCGTGTTCCTCGTCGGAAACCCAGCCCTGCTCCTCGCCGCTTTCTTCTTCCTGTATCTTCTGGCAAGGCTCGTTTCGGGGGTGGCCGGCATAGCTTTCTTTGAAGTGACGGCCAAAACCATTTCCCCCAACCGCCTCGGGAGCCTGTTCGCCTGGAGGCTCCTTTCGGGCGGGATCCTGGGCATAAGTTCGGGCTGGATCGTTAAGGAGGTGCTGAACTCCAGCGGTTTGCCCTTCCCCAGGAACTTCGCCATCCTCTTCACCCTGTATTGCCTGATAACAGCCCCGGCAATGGCTGCATTCATAGCGATAAGAGAGCCACCGGGCAAGGCTGACCCGAAGCCCGTCACGGTCAGGGAGCAGTGGCGGAGGGCAGGGCAGGTCCTGGAGGAAGATAAAGCCTTCCGCACTTTCATCCTGACTCAGGTCTGCCTGGCCCTGGCCGGCGCTTCCACGCCGTTCTTCACCGTTTACGCCCACAAGGTCATCCGGGCCACATCCGGGATGCTGGGCCTCTACCTGAGCGTGCGGATAGCGAGCCAGCTCGTCTTCAACCTCCCCTGGGGCCGATTGACCGACCGCTTCGGGGAAAGGCCTGTCCTCATGGCTTACAGCCTGGGCAATGCCGGGACCGTGCTTCTGGCCCTCAGCATGGCGCTGCTCCCGAAAGGGCCGTTGCTTCCTTACCTCATGGTGCTGGTCTTCTTCCTGAACGGCGCCTTCCTGCCCGCCGGAGCGATAATCGGGGCAAGTTACCCAATTAAGCTTTCTCCTGAGAGGGAAAGGCCCCTCTACATCGGCCTCTACAATACCGTTATGGGTGTAGCAGTGCTCTTCTCAGGCCTGGGGGGTATCGTTGTGGACCTGGGGGGATTCGAGACCCTCTTCGCCCTCTCCCTCGTGCTCTGCCTCGCCACTTACTTCCTGGCCCGGAAGTTGCCCCTGTAAACCTGGATGTAGTTCCTGTAATGCTCCGCCGATTCCCTGATCCGCCGGAGCAGTTCTGCGGTCACTTCCCCCACAACTCTGGCCGGGACCCCAAGGACCAGGGAATTGGGGGGAATTACCGTGCCTTCGGTCACCACCGCACCTGCCCCCACCAGGGAGTTTTCCCCGATCACAGCCCCCGTGAGCACCACCGCCCTTATCCCTATGAGCACATTGTTCCCGATCGTGCACCCGTGCAGGACAGCGCCGTGGCCCACCGTCACTCCATCTCCGATGAAAGTCGGCTGCCCGATGTCCACGTGGACCACGGCTCCGTCCTGAATGTTGCTCCCGCACCCGACCACTATCGGGGCAATGTCCCCCCTCAGGATTGCCCCGAACCAGACGCTGGATTCAGCTCCTATGGTCACATCGCCTACGATCACTGCCCCCGGAGCTATAAAGGCCGAAGGGTCAATCTTCTCCGGATGGAATCCCACGTCCATGGCTCTCCCCCTCAGCAGGCTTCTGGAGCGTTAAGTAAGGCGGGCTTTTCTCCGGCGCTCAGGAGCGCCCTGAGAGGATTGAGAAAGTGGTCAGTTCTATCCCCAGTTCCTCCACCCTGCGGCGCACCTGAGGGTGGCAGAGGATCTCAAGTTCTTTTTCCCTGGGAAGGGCGTAATTGCTGGAGGCAAGGAGTTCTTCATCCACAAAAGCTGGGTGGCACATCAACTCCGTAACTCCTTCGCCAATGCTTTCCAGGATGCTTAGGAGGTTCTCCAGGGTGACGGCTTCTTCTCCGAAGAAAGAGCCAATGAAGCGGTCGGGGCAGGGGAGAGAGCCAGCGAGCTTTCTATCGGCCTCAAGGATAGCCATGGCCATCTCTCCGGGCATGCCCCTAAGGTAGGAGGGAAGAGCGCCGAGGATCTGGTCAATTTCCCGGGGTTCGCGGGGCAGAGGGTTGCGGATGGGCAACCCCGTTTCCCTCGCCACTTCGGTGTAGACGGCGAAGAAGTGCGGGTGAACGTGCACGAAGTGGTGGCAGTCAAGGTGGTCGGGCTCGCGGCCAACGAGAACCCGGAACCTTTCAATTTGGGCCATGAACTCGGCTTTCAGTTCGGCCGGAGAGATTTCCTCCGCTCTCATGATGAGGACTTCCTGGGGGAAGAAGGACCCGCTGGAATCAACCAGGGTGGGGACCTTTTCCGGCGGGAGGACGGGCTTACCGGCGGAGAAAACCAGGTGCACCCCAGCCCCCAGGGAAGGAGTATCCCTCAGGATGGCAGCTCCCTCCCGGGCGAAAGGCTGGTTCACCATGAGGGAAGTGCTCGTGACGATCCCCTCTTTGTGGGCCTTGAGTATTCCTTCGTTCACCCCGCGGCTTCGTCCGAAATCATCGGCATTTACTATGAGGTAGCGAGCCATAGCTCCTCCTTGCCAGCCCCCGGTAAGAGCCTGGGGGAGAGCACTCCTGCAGATCTATCAACGGGACGGAGGCGCGAGGGTCGCCAGCAGGTAACCGATAACCATGCTCAAAACGACGAGGAAAGTTATGACCCACAGGATGATTTGAGACCAGTTTCGGCTCCGCACCCTCTCCCTCCTTCATTCAATGACCACGAGGACCTGGTTCATCTCCACATCGTCGCCCTCTGCAACCCTGACCTCCCGCACAACTCCATCCCTGGGGGCGTGGATCTCGTTCTCCATCTTCATCGCTTCAAGGATGCAGAGCACATCGCCTTTCCTGACCCTGTCGCCCCTGCGCACTCTGACGGATATTATCTTTCCGGGCATTATTGCTCTTACGAGCCCGCCCTCCTCCACCGGGGCTTCGGGCACGGGGATGGCGGCGACTTCGGGCTTTTCTTCCAGGATTTCATATTTGTAGGCGATCCCATCCACCAGGGCCACATCCGGCTTCAACTCCACCTCATGGGAAGCGCCCTCCACCACCACTTTGTTCCCTTCCACCGTAACGGAGAAAGGACGGCCGTTTATCCAGACCATCCCTTCCTTCACTTCAACCTGGTAAACCTCGTCGTCTATCCGCAGGCGGAATCTCTCTACCATCGGACCCATCCTCCCGAGGGTCTGGCGGCGAGCTTCCAGGGCGAAAAGGCCACCTGTTGCACGGGAACGGCCGCGACCGGAACTGTGGGCACTTTGGGCTTGCGGTTGGCAACGATGCTGGCAGCTATGGCCGCCGCCACTTCCTCCTTGGCGCTCACCCCTTTGGCCCTCCTCTCAAGGAAGGGTTTGGCCACCTGAGGGAAGAGGGCATAGGAGACAACGTCCTCTTCACTGCGGGCCAAGCTCCCAATTTCCTCCCTGGCTTTCTCCAGACCAGGCGGAAGCAAATCCGCCGGCCGGCAATTTATGGGTTCCTCATCCCCTATCGCCAGCTTCTTGACCTTCGGATCGATGGGGCCTGGCGGCCGCCCGTAGAGGCCGCGGATGTAATCCTTGACCTCCCTCGGAATGACCTTGTATCTTTCCCCCATCAGGACATTGAGGACAGCCTGGGTGCCAACTATCTGGCTCGTCGGAGTTACCAGCGGCGGATAGCCCAGTTCTTCCCGAACCCTGGGCACCTCCTCCAGAACTTTGGGGAGGAGGTGGAGGGCTTTCTGCTCCTTGAGCTGGGCAATGAGGTTGGAAAGCATTCCGCCGGGAATCTGGTATGTGAGCACGTTCACGTCAACCGTTATCGGTGCCTCATAGGCTCTGTATTTTGCCCTGACCTCCTGGAAGTATTGGGCGATCTCCGTGAGAAGCCCCAGGTCCAGGCCCGGATCCCAGGGTGTTCCCCTGAGAATGGCCACCAGGGTCTCAACAGGTGGCTGGGAAGGGCCAAGCGCCATGGTGGAGATAGCCGCATCCACCACATCGGCTCCTGCTTCTATGGCCTTGAGCAGGGTGGCCATCCCCATGCCGCTCGTGTAGTGGGTATGGACCTGGATGGGGACCGGCACTTCCTGCTTGAGCCGGCCCACAAGCTCATAAGCAACATAGGGGGAAAGGAGCCCGGCCATGTCCTTAATGCAGATGGAATCCGCCCCCAGGTCCACCAGTTCCTTCGCCATTTCAATGTATTTATCAATGGTGTGGACCGGGCTTATCGTGTAGGAAATGGCAGCCTGGACGTGAGCTCCTTCCCGCTTGGCCACCTTCATTGCCCAGGCCATATTGCGGGTATCGTTCAGGGCATCAAAGATCCGGAAGATGTCAATGCCGTTGGCTCTGGCCAGAACGATGAACTTCTCCACCACATCGTCCGGATAATGCCTGTATCCAACCACATTCTGGCCGCGCAGGAGCATCTGGAGGCGGGTGTTGGGCAATTTTTCCCTCAGGAGACGCAGGCGCTCCCATGGATCCTCGTTCAGGAAGCGCATGGCTGCGTCAAAAGTCGCTCCCCCCCACACTTCCATGGAGTGAAACCCAACCTTATCCATGAGGGGTGCAATTCGGAGCATATCCTCGGTGCGGAGGCGTGTCGCCAGGAGCGATTGGTGAGCATCCCGAAATGTGGTATCGGTTATCTTAATGGGTTTCATCGCAATCCCCCACCCACTTTTTGAAATTTCAACCCCGAAAGGGCCTTCGGGTTCCACCGGCTGCCTATTTTATCCGGTTTCTTCCCTGGTGGCAAGACTCCGGAGGATTCTTCGGCTTTTGCGCTTTCCAGTCAATTTCTGTATAATCTGGGCAGAGGGCAAGATGAGCACCCAGTTTCTCTACATTCTTACCGAAAAGACTGGCCTTTTTTTCTTCCACCTGCTGACCCTGCTCGCTCTGCAGGCAGGGCTCTACCTTGCTTACATCCTGAGAAAGCGCACAGGGGATGAGAAATACCTGTATGCCATGTTAGCCTTCGCTTCCCCCATCCTCTTCCGCCTGCTTCTACTCACCGCCGGCCTCCTGGCCTCAATCTCAGGCGCGCAGACGGCAGTTTTGCTCCCACCCCTGGAGCGGCTGGGAGGGATCGTAACCCTGATCTTCCTGCTCTGGGCTTTTGCCCTGCCGGGTTCCCGCACCGGCATCCGGAACATCCTGCTCCTCTTGCTCTTCTCGGCCACCCTTCTCTACCTGGCCGATGCCATCACCTGGTCCCTCCAGCCGGCAGCACACGAATACAACGCTTCGGCAAGGGCAGCAGCCTGGGGACTTGCCGGAGCAATGCTCGGGTTCGCAGGAGCACTCAGCGCCTTAGCGGGGAAGGGGGAACCCCTCTCCGCTGGCTTTCTGCTGGCCCTTTCCCTCGGCCACCTGCTCCAGGCCCTTAACCCCCAGGGCACTCAGGGGGTGCCTCTCTGGACCCGATGGGCGGAAATGGTGGCTTACCCCCTTTTCATCCTTCCCCTGTGGCGGGATTTCTCGGCGCTGACCCGGACCGCAGAACCGCCTCAGGCTGCTGAGGCCCTGAGCTTTGTGAAATTCTACGAGACCGCCCACAGAGGAACCTTCTCCCTGGACCTCTCGGTCGTAATGGAAAACGTTGCAATGGGGATAGCCAGAGCGATGGAAAGCGCAGGCGGCTTCGTCCTGCTCCTTGACGATGAAAACCCCGACATGGTCCAGGTCGCCGTTTGTTCGGGAGGAGGGGTCAGGAGGTTCAGGCTTGCCGTCACGCAGCACCCGTTCCTTGAAGAGGCTTTCCGCTCGCGAGATCAGGCCTCAGTGCGGGATCCCGGCTTGCTGGCCCAGTGGGGGAAGATCCTGGAAGCCAGGCCCCTGCTTCTGGCCTTCGCTCCGGTGGTGAGCCGGGACCTCACCACAGGTATAGTGGGAGCGTGGTTTGAGCAGGATGCTCCAATTCCTGAACGGCACTTAAAGCTTTTGAGGAGCATTGCCGGAGAAATGCGCCTCGCGGTAGAGAGGGCGCGGATTTACCGCAGTCTGGAAAGGAAAGTGGAAGAGCTGTCCTGGGAAATCCGCAACAAAGAGAAAGAACTGGCTCGCTTCCAGGCCATCGTCAGGGAGGCAAAGGAGCAGAAGAAGGAGGAATCACGGGAACTCCTGGACCGCATCGCCTTCCTGGAAGGAGAACTGGAGAAAGCCCGTCGGGAAGCGGAGGAATTCAAGGCCCAGGCGACGGCAGAATCGGCTAAGGTCAAAGCGCTCCAGGACCAGCTCAGGAGCTTCGTGGAGAAAGGCAAGCCTTCGGACGAGGTCCTCAGTTCCCTGCCCACGGGCATCATACTGGCCGACGCTTCAGGCAAAATCACGTGGGGTAATGAGGCGGCCGAGGAGATTCTCGGGTGGCCCCTGAGGGAATTCGTGGGGCAGCACCTTTCCAACCTTGGAGAAAGCCCCGGATGGCTCTCGGCGGTGGAAAAAGTCTTGAAAGGGGAAAGCAGGGCCAGGGCTCTGCTGGAACTCGGGAAAAAGACCATCAGGGCCGAGCTGGCCCGGCACAGTTCCGGAATAATCCTGAGCCTTTCCGATGTCACCGAAGAAGTGGAGGCTCAGAGGACAAGGGACCGCTTCATCGCTTCCTTAGCTGCCGACGTCCGGAACCCCCTCACCGTAATCGTAGGGTATACCGAATTGCTCCTGAGCGAATCCGTCGGGCTTGTGGGGGAAATGCAGCGCCGTTTCCTCCTCAAGATAAAATCGGCCGTTGAAAAGCTCCACCACCTGCTGAACGACCTCCTCAACATGGCAGCCATTGACAGTGGTTCCTTCACCCTCAAGTTCAGCCCGGTTGAAGTGGAAGAGCTCGTGGGGGAGACCATGCCGCTGGTGCGGGCCCAGATGGAATCAGCGGGAGTGAAGGCGGAGGTTAAGGTTCAGGAGGGCCTGCCGCCGGTTGAAGTGGATTTTGAGAGCATCCGTTACGTCCTGAGCACACTGCTCTCCAACGCTGTGGCCTGCTCCCCTCCTGGCAGCATTATACGCCTTGAAATCTCTGCCGAACCCCCGGAAGGGGAACCCCAATACCTCAAGATCGGGGTAACAGATGCAGGGGGAGGGTTGTCCCCCGAAGACCTCAGCCTGGTTTTCACCCGCTTCGCCTTCCCCGATCAGGCCCTGATCCGGGGGCTCGGAGAGAAAGGAGTTGGCCTGTCCCTGGCCAAGGCGATAGTGGAAATGCATGGGGGACGCATCTGGGCCGAAAGCACCATGGGGGCTGGAACAACTTTCTTCGTCCTCCTTCCCTTCCGCCAGAAAAAGCCCATTTCCGAGGGAAGAAAATGGGAGGAAGAGGATACCAGCTGATTGCCGGCATAGCTCTGGTCGCCCTGATGCTCCTCACCGTAGCGGTCGCTTTCCTCCTCACTTACCCTGTGCCTCATCCTTCACCAACACCTGTAACCCCAGCGGCCCCTTCGCCCTCACCAACCTTCACCTGGACCCCCACTTTCACTCCGGTGCCTTCTCCCACGCCTACCCCTGTGCCTTATTGCCCGCCCCCTTACGGCTGGAGCCTGTATGTGGTAAGGCCAGGGGATACTTTGAGCTCAATAGCGATGCGCTACCGCACCACCGTTGAAGCCCTGATGTATGCCAATTGTCTCACTTCTTCCCGCCTCTTTCAGGGCCAGAGGATTTACGTGCCGCCCCTGCCTCCAACGCCCACTCCTATCCCGGTATACCCAACGGTATGCATTCCCCCATACGGGTGGCGGCCATACGTGGTTCAGCCCGGCGACACCATCTACTCCTTAGCCATCAGGTTCGGGACGACGGTCAGGGCCATAATGCAGGCCAACTGCCTGAACCGTTACTACCTCTACGCGGGTGAAATCCTCTTCCTCCCTCCCCCTCCCCCAGCTCCTACTCCAACCTTCACCCGCACGCCCACTCCAACTCTAACCCTCACAATAACCCCAACCATAACCGAAACTCCCACCCCAGCTCCATCTCCCACACCTGAGCCCACGCCTTCTCCCACCGTGATCCCAACCCCCACGCCCGAGCCCACACCCACGCCTCCTCCTGACACTCCAACCCCCGAACCCACTCCCACGCCTGTCCCTGCGGAAACACCTGAGACCCCTGAACCCACACCTGCTCCTTGAAAAGAGGGATTGCCACCGTGTTGGGCAGGCGACCAGGCTCTGGCGCTGCTGGTCTGCAAGCTTCACAATTTTGCCCGGAGGTGCAAAATGATTGAGGTTTTGAAGACATTCATCAATTTCCCCTTCAGGGGGCCGGACTGGAAAAGCCGCTTCATCACAGGTTCTGCTCTTGTCCTGGGCGGCTTCATAATACCGGTTATCCCCTTTATCTTCGTGCTGGGCTACGTCCTGGAGATAATGCGGAGGGTTATTCAGGGGGAGGAGCCGAGCCTCCCGCCGTGGGAGAACTTCGGGAAGCTGGCCGCCGATGGGATTAAGGGGTTCATAGCCAGCCTCGTTTACCTGCTCCCCGGCCTTGCCTTCATCATCGGGGGTTACATCTTCTATTTCATCGTCCTATTTGTTTCCCCTCAGGGAGGAGAGGCTTTGTTGGCTTACCTCATCGGCATGGCGTTATTCATGGCCGGGCTTTTCCTGGGCTTAATCCTCCTGACCCTTGGCTCAATTCCGCTTCCGGCGGCTCTCGCTCACCTGGCAGCCAGGGGCAATGTAGGGGCGGCTTTTGAAGTATCCGGGTGGTGGGCTCTGATAAGGTCGAACCCGTGGGGCTACTTTGCAGCGTGGGTTGTGACCGTAGGGGTAGCCTACATAGGCTACTGGCTCGCTATTTTGCCTTTTTACACGGTAATCCTGTGCTGCTTCTCATACCTGCTGTGGGCCCCCGTTTTGTTCTACGCCCTGGTGGTATCCGGCGCATTGTTTGCCCAGTTCTACAGGGAGAGCAGTCTCTCCACCAGGGAGATTGAATAGTAGCCGGCAAAGGCTATCAAAGTGGTCTTTATGGTCTTGCCCATCCAGCAGTAGAGGAGGAACTGCCACAGAGGAAAGCCGGAGGCGCCGGCGACTATCCCGGCCAGGTCAAAGATAGGGTTCGGAATTACCGAAAGGGTGAAGATTACCCACAGGCCGAACTTCTTCATCCACCTGTTGATTTTCTCGTATGTCTGGTGGTCCTCAATTATAGCCCTGCCTCCGAGACCCGCCAGATAGCCGCTCAGCTCGCCCAGGGCTTCCCCCACCCCCGCCACGAGGCCCACCAGGACAGGGTTGAGCACACTGCCCATGGCGAAGACGAGGGCCAGGCTTGGGACCGGGAAGAACACTGTGGCGTTGCCCAGGAAGCTTATGAGCAAGACACCGCTGTAACCGTAAGCGCCAAACTGCTGAATTGTCTTGCGGAAGACTACTATCACAACCGTTATGGCTACGGCCAGAAGCACCGCCAGGACCGCAAAGAGCTGATTCTTTCTCTTATCCATCCGATTTCACCTCTTTCAGGGGATGGGGGCACCGAGGCGGAATATCTTGTGGCTGGGGCCAAAGCCCCGGGTAGCATTCACCGTATCCACTATGAGCCTTGCCTCCTCCACTATCTTCCGGAAATCATAGGGGCTATGGGCTGCAAGGATGACCACGCAATCGGCCTGGCGCAGGGTTTCGCTGTCCAGAGGGCGGGAGTTCAGCACCACCTTTTCCCGGTTGAAGACGTTTCCTCCCACTTCAAAGCGGGGGATGTAGGGATCGTTGTATTCAACCTTTGCCCCCTTCTTCAGGAGCAACTCTATTATGCGCTCCGCCGGGGAGTTGCGGGGATCGTCCACATCTTTCTTGAAGGCCACGCCTATGACCAGGATTGAAGAGCCTCTCGTTGTTTTGCCCTGGCTCTCCAGCGCCCTGTCCACCAGTTCCACCACGTGGTAAGGCATGGCCTCGTTCACTTCGGCCGCCAGTTCTATGAAGCGGGTGTGGAAATCGTATTCCCTTGCCTTCCAGGCCAGGTAGAAGGGGTCAACCGGGATGCAGTGTCCCCCCACGCCGGGGCCGGGATAGAAGGGCATGAAGCCGAAAGGTTTGGTGGATGCAGCTTCAATCACCTCCCAGATGTCAATGCCCATCCTCTCGCAGAGGAGGGCCATTTCGTTGACGAGGGCTATGTTGACGCTGCGGAAGATGTTCTCTAAGAGCTTGGTCATCTCCGCCACCCTGGGGGAAGAAACTTTGCGGACCTGAGCGCCAAGCTGGGACAGGAGCAGGGCAGCCAGCTCGGCACAGCGAGGAGTTATGCCGCCCACAACTTTGGGGGTGTTCTCCACCGTGTGGACCTTATCACCCGGGTTCACCCGCTCGGGGGAAAAGGCCAGGTGGAAATCCTCTCCAGCCCTGAGGCCTGTGCTCTCCAGGATCGGGCGGACTAACTCCTCAGTGGTGCCAGGGTATGTGGTGCTCTGAAGGATTATGAGGTGTCCGGGACGCAGGTGAGGGGCAAGGCTCCTCGCAGCGCTTTCAATGAAGGAAAGGTCCGGGGTGCGCCAGCGGTCAAAAGGGGTGGGGACGCAGATGAAGATAGCATCGCATTCCCGGGCCAGGCGGTAATCGGCGGTAGCCTGCAGCCTGCCTTCCCTCACCAGGGCTTCAATCTCTTCGCTGCTTATGTCCTTGAGGTAACTCCGCCCCTGATTTACGGCCTGGACTTTCCTCTCATCCAGGTCAATGCCGATCACTCTGAAGCCTTTGCCGGCAAATCCTTTGGCCAGGGGCAATCCCACGTAGCCGAGGCCAATCACCCCCACGATTGCTTCCCTGGTCTTTATCTTTTCCTCCAGGCTTGTCCCCTTCATAGGTCCCCCCTTTTCATAACACAAAGCGCTCGATTTTGTTCCGCTGGCTTCGGGTCCGCATCAACCCGGAAACTCACCCGGTTCAGATGGCTCTGGCCAGGGTGAGGCCCCAGACCTTTCCGGCCCCTGCTTCTTTGAGGGCGGAGGCGCATTCTTCAAGGGTTGCGCCGGTGGTGCACACGTCATCCACGAGGATCAAATTCCTCCCGGCCACCCTGGCGGGGTTTGCCCTGAAAGCCCCCCTCACATTCTCTTTCCTCTCCTGCGCGTTCAATCCCACCTGAGGCCTGGTATAGCGGATGCGCTCAAGGGCTCCGTCAAACACCGGCATGCCGAGGCGCCGGCCGAGGCTTTCCGCCAGCAGGGCGGACTGGTTGTATCCCCTCTCCCTGAGGCGAGTGGGGTGAAGGGGGACAGGGACTATGCCATCGGCATTGACCGGGTGGTGGTGCATGCACGAAGCCATGAACTCTGCCAGGGCGGGGGCCACAGCAGTTCTCCCCCTGTATTTGAGGAGGTGGATGGCATTTTGAATGGGGCCTTCAAAACAGGCGACCGAGATGATCCCTTCAAGGGAGTGGGGTTCCGAAGCGCAGGATGGGCATACTCCCCAGTCGTCCATGGGGGTTCCACAGAAGCGACAACGTGGGCCTTCCAGGAAGCGGATTTCTTTCAGGCAATCATCGCAGAACCATTTCCCCAGGCTTCCGCAACCCACGCACCTCGGGGGGAAAAGGAGGTCCAGGATGAAATCCCAGAAGTGGGCCATTTCAGAACCCAAACACGCTCCTGATAGCCACCGAATTCTTGCAAATGATAAGGCTTGGGCCGAGCAAAATTATAAAAATTGTGGGGAAAATGAGGAGGACAAGCACAACGATCATCTTGATAGGAGCCTGGCGCGCCATTTCCTCTGCTCTCTGGCGGCGACGGATGCGCATCTGGTTGGATTGAATCCTCATGACTTTGGATATGGGGGCCCCCAATTCCTCCGCCTGGATTATTGATGCAACGAAACCGGTGAACTCGGGCAGGTCAATCCTGGCGGCCATGCTGCGCATGGCCTCGTGCCTTGACCTCCCAACCCTCACTTCCCCGAGGAACCTTGCGAACTCCCTGGCCAGTTCGTTATCCCACTTCTCGGCCACCCTGGCCAGCGCCATATCAAAGCCAAGGCCAGCCTCAACGCTCACAGTTATGAGGTCCATGGCGTCGGGCAGGGCTTTGAGGATCTCCTTCTTCCTCGCTTTTATCCTCTGTCCGAGCCAGATGGAAGGGACCATGAAACCGAGTAAGCCCATGAGTATGAAGAAGAAGAGACCTCTGGAAAGGGGCACTTTGGCCACTCTGGTGAGGAGAAAACCGATCAAGCCCAGCAAAATCCCCGCCAGAACCCTCAGGCCCATGAATTCCGTCGCAGTCCAGTTGTATGGGTTCCCGGCCTTCTCCAGATTGCGGGCAGCATTTTCCATCACGGTTTTGGGGGCGAAGCGGGTAATAGTTCTGGCCAGGCTCCTCAGCATGGGTTTCACAACCCGCTCGCTGAAAGGCTGGGAGAGTTCTATTTCCTCCAGAGTCATGGGCCTCGCTGCGTATTCTTCCAGTCGTTCCTGGAGGGCAACCGTTGTGGATGACATGGAATAAAGGCCCAGGAAAAGGATGAGTATCCCCACCGCTATGCCGAGCGCTGCAACCAGAGGCAGAAGGTTCCCCATAATGCCTCCCCTATCACACCTCAATTTTAGTTATGGCCCGGATTATGAAGAAACCGAGCACCATCATGAAACCGCCTATACCCAGCATGACCAGCCCCCAGGGGTCGTTGAAGAGGTTTGAGATGTAGGACCGGTTTATCATGTAGATGATGAGGGTCAGGCCAATGGGCAGGAAGCCGATGATGTAGCCGGTAAGCCTTTGCTGGGCGGTGAGGGCCCGGATCTCCCCCAGAATCCTGACCCTTTCCCGGATGGTTTCGTTTATGGTGTCAAGGATATCGGCCAGGTTCCCTCCCACTTCGTGCTGGATTATTATGGCTGTGGCCATCAGGTCAAGGTCATCGCTCCTCACCCTCCTGACCATGTTGTTGAGAGCCCGCTGGAGCGGGAGGCCTATTCCGACTTCGTATACCACCCGGCCGAATTCCTCCGAGATGGGCTGGGGCATCTCTTTGGCCACCGTCTCCATGGCCTGCAGGAGGCTGTAGCCGGAGCGCATGGAGTTGGCCAGCAGAGTGATGGCATCGGGGAGCTGGCTGTTGAAGGCCTTCAGGCGCCTGTTCTGGAGCGTCTTGACCCAGAGCCTCGGAAGGTAAAAGCCGACAACCATCCCGGCGATCCCCATGATTATTGAGCGGTGGTAAAGGGCGTAAGCGAGAAACCCGACCAGCAAGGAACTCAGGGCAGTTATGGTGAGGAATTCGGAAACGGTCAGCTTCAGGTTGGCGCTGGCCAGCTCCCTTGCGATGCCCTCGCCGAAGCGAGTCCGCCTCAGGACGCCGTCCAACCCGGTCACCGCCCGCCTTTCCGCCCTCTCTTCCCTCTCCGGCCTCGCTACCACCTCGCGCGCTGCGAACCGGTCAAGCCTCTCCTCTATAGCTCTGGAGGGGGCGGAGACCATCTGGGCGAGGCCCCAGAAGATGAAGATTATGCTCAAACTTAAAGATGCTGCGGCCACGAGGGCCAGACCCATCTTTACCTCCTCACGCCCACTTTAATGCCGAAAATTTCCGGAGGAAGGTAGATGCCTGCGGCCTCAATCTTCTCCATGAACTTCGGCCTTATGCCCGTTGGCCTCAGGCGGCCAATTATCTTCCCGTTCTCTATCCCGAGCTGTTCGAAGACGAAGATGTCCTGCAGCACTATAGTATCACCCTCCATCCCCTGAACCTCGGTTATCTGAACCACTTTACGGGAGCCATCTTTCAACCTTTCCATGTGGACTATGAGGTCCAGGGCCGAGGCGATCTGCTGGCGTATGGCTTTTATGGGGATTTCAACTCCGGCCATGAGGACCATCGTTTCAATGCGGGAGAGGGCATCCCTCGGGGAGTTGGCGTGGAGGGTGGTGAGGGAGCCGTCGTGGCCGGTGTTCATGGCCTGGAGCATGTCCAGAGCCTCCCCACCGCGCACCTCGCCCACGATTATCCTGTCGGGCCTCATCCGGAGGGCGTTTATCACCAGGTCCCTCATCGTGACTTCGCCCTTGCCCTCAATGTTGGGCGGGCGGGTCTCCAGGGTCACCACGTGCTCC
>DAOUCW010000285.1:0-7521 GCA_034431695.1 Anaerolineae bacterium
CCTCTTCTGGCCCGATGTTTACCCCGATTCACCCTCCAGGGCCGATTGCACGGTGGCTCCCGTATCCTGCTACGGACCCGCTTCCCTCCAGACCATCACCTTCACGGGCGCCATCAATCCGCCTCTGGAAGGAACCCTTGAGATAAAAGCGCCCGAGGGCGGAATCACAGCCCGCCTCCGGGTCCTCGCACTGGATACCACCGATGATGGTAAAGTCAATTACGATGCTGTGGCACTGGAAGGGGGCAGAGAACCCCTGCATCCCGGGGAATGGCTCCCCCTTGAAGTCGACCACAACCTTCATTCCGGGGCTTTCTTCAAGCTTGTGGAGATAAAACCTGATGGCAAAAAAGCCATCCTATACCACACTCCCCTCTGCTACAACTATGCCATGCCTCCTTCTCTGCTCCGGGAATTGAACGGGAACGTCGGTTTCCCCCCGCCCCTTCCCGATCCCCAGAGCATTGCTCAGGGTTGGCTTGGGCCTGGGGACATGCTCCTCTTCGCAGAGAAAAGGGCCAGGTGGATTTCCGAAGCAACGGCTACCGCCTGGAGGGAATGCAGGCCGGATCTCCTCCTTGCCCGCTTTGACCTGCTGAGCGAAACGGCCGGGAGCAATTCCCTGCCGCAGGTTCACGGGCTAATGGCCGAAAGTTTGAGAAGGCTGGCCGAAGGGATCGGCGAGGATGCTCTCCTTGTAGTGCTTTCCCCTGAACCCGAAGGGTTCCTCGCAATCTACGGGAGAAGTGCGGGAAAAGTTGAAAGTTCCACGCCCCTCAGGACTGAAGACATAGCTACGCTGATCCTTTCCCTGCTCCTCCCATAGTGGGCTTGCGCTGATTAAAAGCTCAACGCCGTATCCTTAATGCTGGAAACCCCACCGTTATGCCCTCGTTTTTTGAGCTTGCCGATGGAGCCGAAAATCGGGTCGGGAGTATGCGACTTAGTGGAAACCGCTACAGGTTCCTGGGCGGAGCCCAGATTGCCTCCTGCGGCAATCTCAACTCCACTGTCATCAGCGACTATCACCACCCGAAGGTGTGCCTGCCTGGAAAAGGTGGACCTGTGGGGCTCAAAGGGGAACCGCCCGTGCAGCCTGCGGCGGAAAGCGGTTAGTGGGAAGTGTAGAAGTAGGCAATACCCTTGGGTCTGGTGAACTCCAGCTTGCCCGTAAGGGGATCAGGCTTAAGACCCAGGGATTCGAGGGTTTCGATGCCGATCACCGTCCGGGCCCCTTTGAAGGTAACCACGATGGCGGGTGATTCGGCGTCCTCTACCCTTATGGTGACTCCGTAAGCCCGGGCCTTGACTCTGGTGCCGTTGCCCGGTTCCAGTTCGATCTCGGATATGGGCCCCCAGGCACCAACTTCTTCAATGATTTCTTCGGGAAGCACGGTATAGGTGGCCCCGGTATCCACCAGAACCCCTGGGAGAGACAATTCTCCTTTACGCCCCTTGACCACAAGGTCGGTGTAAACGTGTCCCACGAGTGTTCCCCCCACCTTGTTGAATCGGGCTCCAGAGCCTTCAGGGGGACTTCGGATGAAGTGAACCCCGGCTCTCTTCAGCCAGGATTACTTTACCAGCTCAGCAGCTTCCGGTCAAGTTCCCTGCGCCGGTGGGCCTGCGCAGCAGGTCGGGGCCAAACCTATGGTTTGCTTGGGGTGATTGTGAGGGACCGGCCTTCTGATCCTGTCCGCTGTGCCCTCAGCCTGGACAAGGCTCAGGGCAGGGATATAATAGAGCTATGAGTCTGAGGCGCCTGTGGGCCGTTACCCTGAAAGAGCTCAAGCACATAACAAGGGACCTCCGGACCATCCTCCTGGTCATAATTTCCCCTCCTTTCCTCCTTGTCATAATGAGCTCCATATTCGGCCTGGAGGTGAAAAGCGTGAATTTCGGGGTGATGGACCTGGACCGGACAGCCCTCTCGCGCCAGTTCGTTCAGAAGATTTCCGCTACGAAAGGTTACCAGTATAAGGGTGAGGTCTGGAGCTACGATGAAGCTTACGAACTCCTGCGCAGGGGATCGCTGGATGTGGTCCTGGTCATAGGCCAGGGCTTCGCCTCACGAATTGAGAAGGGAGATGAAGCCACCATCCAGGCCCTTGTGGATGGCATGGATCCCATTGAAGCCATCGGGATTTTCTACGACCTTCAGGGTATGGTGAGAGCTCACGGCCAGGAAATCGCCCCCGAGCCTCAGCTCCCCTCCCAATCCCTTCAGCTCATCCACCGCGCCAGGTATAACCCGGACCTCAATTCCAGGACTTCCCTTGTCCCTGGCCTCATGGCCATCGTCCTGACGCTGCCGGCTATGGCCATGGCCCTCTCCCTATCCAGAGAGTGGGAAACGGGCACTTTTGAGGCCCTGGTCGTTTCACCCTTGAAGGGGCCGGAATACCTCCTGGGCAAGTTTGCAGCTTACCTGGGCATAGGCCTCCTCAGCGCCTTCATAACCCTTGGGGTGGCGGTCCTCTGGTTCAAAATACCCTTCCGGGGGAATGCAGGCACTTTCCTTTTCTTCTGCCTTGATTTCTTCCTGGCCAGCATGGGGGTTGGCCTTTTCATAGGCCAGAGCGTGAAGAGCCAGCAAGCCACGATGTTCCTGACCCTCCTATACTTCATCGTGCCCAGTTTCTTCATAGCCGGCCTCGTCCTGCCCCTCAGGGAGGGATCACCAGCCGATCTGCTGGCTTCCTACGCCCTTTGCACGACCCACTTCATAAAAGCGTGCCGGGGCATAATGCTGAAAGGACTCGGGATCGCCCAGCTCATTGAACCCGCCATGATGCTGGCTCTGATCGGCTTCATTTCCATAGGCCTTGGGCTCGCTTCTTTCCGGAAGAGGATGGGTTGAAACCATGAGGATTTTGAGCCTGATATGGAAGGAATTCATACAACTGCGCCGCAATGTCCTCCTCTCCTTCTTCATCCTGCTCATCCCCATGTTTGAGTTCGCCCTGATGACCAGGGCAACGGGCAGGGAAATAAAGGACATCCCCGTGGCAGTCTTGAACCTGAGCAACTCAAGGGATAGCCGGGAGCTCGTGAGGCTGATTGACGAGACCCACAGGCTCAAGGTGGCCTTTTACCCCTCAAGCCAGGATGAACTTGAGGAGCTGATTTCCAGGGGAAAAGCCACCATAGGCATCATAGTGCCCCAGGACTTCGGCAATGGATCGCTCCAGATTTATGCGATCCTGGACGGCTCTTCTGCCACCTCCGCTTCCTTAGGTCTCTCAGGCCTATACGAGGCGATTGAGGCCTTCTCCACCGGCAAACTGCGGGACCTCGGGGTTGAAGCCAGAGGCAGGATAGAGCTGGAAAGCCGCATCCTCTTCAATCCAACTTACGATGTCCGCCACTTCACCCTGCCGGCGATGGTGGGCTTCATCGTTTACCAGATAACCATGGCTATCGCTTCCCTGAGCCTGGTGAGGGAGAGAGAACTGGGCACCATTGAGCAACTTCTGGTGAGCCCCCTCCGCCGAGAGGAGATAATCCTCGGCAAAGGCATCGTGGCTTTCCTGGCGGGTTTCGTGAACTTCTGGTTGCTCCTGCTCCTGGCCACAAAAGCCTACGGAGTCCCCCTGAGGGGCTCCCTGGCCCTGCTCGGAGCTATCACTGCCCTCTTCCTGGCGGTGGAGTCCGGCTGGGGATTCGCCCTCTCAACATTGGCCCGCAACCCCCAGCAGGCCATCCTCTTCGTGTTCATTCAGGTTATGGTGGATGTGGCTTTCTCCGGCTTCATCGTTCCCATCAAAAACCTGCCCACCCACCTCAAAATCATCGCTTTCTTCGTCCCCCTCCAGCACTACCTCTTCATCATAAGGAGCATAATGCTCAAAGGGGCCGGTTTCGTTGAACTCTGGCCCAGGATTCTGGTCATGGTGCTTCTCGGCATCCTGATGTTGGCCCTTGCTTCTCTGAACCTGAGGCGGAGCCTGGAGTAAGCGGCATGTTACTGCTGGGATTCTTGCTGATTTCAGTGGCCATCTTCATCCTGGGGGTGGTTCTCCTCAGAAGGAGAGCAATGGGATTGCCGGGAGGGAAACTGCTTGTAGCGGACTCGGAGCGCTGGGATCGGTGTGAGAGGGAGCTCTTCTCCCCACGCTACCGCCTCGTAGGCCGCCCCGATTACCTCTTCCGCGAGAGGGGCTCTTTCATCCCTGTGGAAGTCAAATCCGGACGTCTCCCTTCTTCCCCTTACGATTCTCACGTCTTCCAGCTCCTGGCCTACTGCCTCCTCGTGGAGGAAACCACAGGCTCCCCGCCTCCATACGGCATAATTGCCTACAGGGATGGCCATTTCGTGGTTAAATACACGCCGGCCCTCAAAGCGGAGCTCGTAGGGGTGCTTGAAGAGATGAGAAAAACCCTGGCTTCGGGCCAGGAGCCTGAAGCCAGGGAAAGCCGCAAGTGCCTCCACTGCGGCTACAGGAGGATCTGTTTCGGTTAACCGCCCGGCCGCAGGCTAAATTTCTTCAAAACGGTCCTTGAGCCTGGCCGTGACCTGGGGCAAAGTGGTGTATTCCATTTCCTCCATGGGGAGGCGGTGGGGTTCAAAGGGCCCGTGGCGGCGGAGGTATTCAGCCATCGCACTGCAGATCCGCCGGGCTTCGTCAAAACTGGGGTCATCAAAGAGGTCCCTCGGCCCGATCAGGTAGCCATCGGCCAGCTGGAAGCCGAGGGCAACCACCCTCGGAGGGCCGTCAAAGCGGGTTGGGGTGGCATTGCGCAGGGCTACGGGCATCAGAGGGCCATGGTGCGAACCCCTCATCCACCCCTCCACCAGGTGTGGGAAAGCGAAAGGCTCTAAAACTTCCCCAACCGCAGGGAATTCATGCTGGCACCTCACTATGCATACCGGATCATCTTTCCCCACGTAGCGCCCGGCGATCAGGGAAAGGCGCTCGGTGGAAGAAACTGCCGCTATCTCGCCTGTGGCATTGTGGTATACGGCTTTGATCACATACCTGGAAGGAGAACCTATGAGGAGGAGAAGGTCATAGAGCTCTTCAGGGCACCTGAGTTTTATCTTCCTGCCGGCCTTGACATCGTGGACTTCAAAGGAAAAGCCGTCGTGCATTGAAGGGGAAATGACCAGGCCGATGGTGTTGAAGGGATCGGCAAAGATGCGGTAGAGGGGGAGATTCCAGGCGCCGGCTGAGGTCTTATCGGCCATGAAGATGATGATGGGTTCAGATGGACGCTCTTCAAACTCCATCTCGGCCAGTCCAGGCCCCATGCCCCTTATGTTCCCGCTGAAAGCATCGCTCAGGAGGTCCTGGCCGGCCCCGTAAAGCTTCAGTTCTCTGGCTCTGGCCGCAGCCCTTTCAAAAGTCTCCCAGGCCAGGCGGTGAATTGCTTCGGAATTGACGCCTCTGGTGTGAGTCATTATGAGCTGAAGGTCATCGCCGACGGCCGTAACGTGGTAATCCAGGATGAGCCCCTCATCCCGGGCTTTCCGTAAGGATTCCTCCCCTATCTGCACGAGGTCGGGATGGATGGAGCAGTGGCCCACGAGACCGCCGACATCGGCTTTTACCACGCTCAAGGTCACTCTCATTGTGCCCTCCTCCCGAGGTCACCCTCATTGTGACCCCTTTGAATTTTTTAAAATTCCGTGACGCCTGTGAATTCAAATTCGGCTATTTTAACCGCAGGTGCTCTCACACCCCCCATATCGGTGGGGACGAGCCTTGTGCCGGAGCCCACTGCTTCTGCTGCGGCGAAAGCCTTCACGTAATTCTGGGTGAAACGGAGGTTCTTGACCGGGTAAGCGATCTCCCCCCTTTCCACCCAGAAAGTCCCATCCCGGGTCATACCTGTCACCACCGTGCGCTTGGGGTCCACAGGGACCGTGTAGTGGAAGCGGGTTATGAGGAGACCTTTGTCCATTGAACTCAGCATATCCTCAAAGGATGAAGAACCGGAGGCCATGAAGAGGTTGGTGGGGAGGGGTCCCATCGTGTTGGGGGCAGGGAGAGCGTGGCCTGTGGAGGAACGGCCTTCAATCCCGGCAGTGTATGTATCGTAGACCACGTTCCTGGCGATGCCGTTTTCCACGATTACCACCTTCTGCTTGGGGACTCCCTCAAAGTCAAAGGGCTTTGGCAGTCCTGATAGATCAAGGCCATCGTCCCATATGGAGATGAGGGGTGACATTATCTGTTTGCCGAAGTTATCGCACATGAAACTCCGGCCTTCCTGGACGGCGAGGGCACCCATGCCGAGGTAAGCCAGCGTAGCTACCATATCGGCCACGGCATATTCCTGGAGGATGACCGGATAGATGCCCGGAGGGATCTCGCGGGGATTGCGGCTCCTTATGGCCTTGTCCATAGCTTCTTCGCCCAGAGCTACGGGGTCAAGGCCATCAAGTTGCCAGGAGATCCCGGCCGCGTAGCCGGAGCCGGTATCGGACATGATCACAGTATTGAAGGAAAATTCGGTGCCCGGTATGTAAGCGAACAGGCCGAGGGAATTGGCCACAGCCACCTCAAAAGTTTCAGAGCTGTAAGCTCCTGAAGCCACGAGGCCGAGCTCCCGGGCCTTGCGGCAGATGACTCCCACCGTTTCGGCCTTAGCTGCGGGAGTCAGGGAGAAGATCTTCTCATCAAAGGCCCTGATCTCGGGCAGAGGAGCAGGCTGGGGGAGCGATTTGAAGTTTGGATTTTCCGGTTGCAGGCGCGCGATAGCCACGGCATTTTCCACCACCTGGCTTATGGAGGCATCGTCCAGGCGGTTGGTGACAGCTACCCCCACCCGCTTGCCCATTACCACCCTGACCCTCAACTGAACATCGCTTTCCGAAACATTCTGATGGATGTGGGAATTGGCGAAGCGGGTCAACTGGCGGTCATACCCAAGGAGCAGGACCTCTGTCTGGTCGGCCGGGGAAAAAGAAAGGACTTTCTGACAAATTGAGCGTGCTTTTTCTTCTCCAAGCATGGCTTTTCTCCTGGGGTTAAAATAAAAAATGGCGCATAGGGGATTCGAACCCCTGCTTCGGGCTTGAGAGGCCCGCGTCCTAACCTCTAGACGAATGCGCCATGCCGATTTAAATATATCACAATCCAGCTTTGCTGTCAAGGAGCCGCGGGGGGCTGTTCGAAAAATTGGGGTTTGCGGATTCCGGGGGTGGGAAATAACATATGGCTAACCCAGGCCCTGACGGAGGGAAAGCCATGCGTCGGTCTCGCCTCACCCTCTCCGCTCTATACTCCCTGGTCCAAATTTACCTCCTGGCCGCGGTCACGGGGACGCCCAAAAATCTATCCCGATATCTTGATTCTAACCCTATGGCTTACCGGGAAATTCTGGAGATAGCCCGACGGGAAGGATTTCCCACACCGGCCCTTGGGACTTATCATTACCGGGTGAGACGTTTACCCTTGCCTCTTCTTCAGACTCTCCTTATGCGGGTGGGACAAGTTTTGAGGCAAATGGATCCGGAATCCTGGGAGGTCCTTCTGGTTGATGGGACCGATATGCCCTTGCATGGTGCCGTGGGAG
>DAOUCW010000286.1:0-2196 GCA_034431695.1 Anaerolineae bacterium
AGAGCGGCGCCTTCCCCTGGAAGGGAAGGAAATTGCATGGCTGAAGCCTCCCGAGAAGGGACGGGACGATGGCGGGGGCGAAGAAGGGGCTGGGAAAGGGGCTTGAGGCTCTCATCCCTGCTCTGGGGCTGGAAGAGGGCGAGGCTCTGAGGGAAATCCCCGTGGACGAGATCATCCCGAACCCCTATCAGCCCCGGCGCAACCTGCACGAGGAATCCCTGGAAGAGCTGGCTCAGTCCATCAGGGAGCACGGCCTGATCCAGCCCCTCATCGTCACCAGAGACGAAGAGAGCGGGAAGTATCAGCTCATAGCCGGTGAGAGGCGCTGGCGCGCGGCCATCATGGCCGGGTTTAGCACCGTCCCCGTCATCGTGAAGGAAGTCAGCCCGAGGCAGATGCTGGAGATCGCGCTGGTGGAGAACGTCCAGAGGGCCGACCTGAACCCGCTGGAGGAGGCCGAGGCCTACCGCTTCCTGGTAGAAGAGTTCGGGCTGACTCAGGAAGAGGTGGCGAAGCGGGTGGGGAAGAGCAGAGCGGCGGTGGCCAACACCCTCCGGCTCCTGCGGCTCCCGCCCGAGGTCAAGAAAGCCCTGGCCGAAGGCCTCATAACCGAAGGCCATGCCAGAGCGCTCCTCTCCCTCCCCTCGCCGGAACTTCAGATCAGAGCGATGGAGAGGATAATAAGGCAGGGGCTGAACGTCCGCCAGGCAGAGGAACTGGTGAAGAAGATGCAGCAGGCTGGGGTAACCGCCAGGAAGGAAGTCCTGCCGGAGGTGAGGGAACTGGAGGAGAGGCTCCAGGAGAACCTCGGGACGAAGGTCAGGCTCTTCAAGGGGCGCAGAGGCGGCAGGCTCGTTATCTTCTTCTACTCGGACGAAGAATTCAGGTTCATCTGCGAGCGCATTCTGGGCAAATCCAGTTCAGGGGGGTGAGTCAGCGGCGATGCATGCCATTGAGGAGCAGATCGTGCTTTTCCTTCAGCAACTTTTCCAAACCATAGGCTGGCCCGGGGTGATCGTGGCCATGGCCATAGAGAGTGCGTGCATTCCCCTGCCCAGCGAGATAGTGATGCCCCTTGCGGGCTGGATGCTGGTGCAGGCCAGGGGCTTCTCGGCCTGGCACACGGCCTGGGCTGGCCTGATGGGTGCGGTGGGCTGCACCATCGGCTCCATCCTGACCTACTGGTTCGGGGCCAAGGGTGGCCGGCCGCTCCTCCTCCGCTACGGAAGATACATCCTCATCTCCCGGCACGATATTTACCTGGCCGACAGGTGGTTTGAGCGGTATGGGGAATCAACGACCTTCTTCTCCAGGCTCATGCCGATAGTGCGGACCTTCATCTCCCTTCCGGCCGGCGTTGCCCGGATGAACTTCCCCCGCTTTGTCGTCCTGACCTTCACCGGCTCCTTCATCTGGTGCTGGGTGCTGGCTTACGCCGGTTACGTCTTCGGAGAGCACTGGAGGGAAGTGAGGGAAGTGATGCGCCCCTTTGACATCCCCATAGCTGTGGCCCTCCTGGCCCTTGCAGCGTGGTATATCTACCGCCATGTGAAGCGCTACAATGAATTTGGGAAGGAGTAATTTGTCCTTTCCCGGACCGGCGGAGGGGGGCAGCGGGGTCCCGGGCTGTGCTCATTCATGGGGATGAAGCGCCGGGTGGAGGGGAGCCTGAGCGTGCTCTCCACGGGATCGCAGCATTGAGCGAAAGCCCCTGCCCCATTCTTTTCCCGCCCACTGCTCTGGAGTGCGGGCGAAGGCTTCTGAGAATCTGTCTATCTCCCGCCTTCTGGCCGATTTTTCACCCTTCGGTGAGGGGGAAAGCATTTCGTAATTGTGTTGCAATGGATGGAATTTATGGAGAAAAACAGCGTTCTCGTGCAGCATTGGCCGATTTCCTTCCCATTTCACCACTAAACATATTGCCTCCTTTTGTCTGTCGATCTCCAGGCATTTTCCGGCGATCGGGGGTCGACAGACAAAATCTTCCCTTTCGCCCTTTCTGCGAACTTGACAGGCTTAAAGAAATGTGCTATTATGGAATTGGTTCTGGCATCAAAGCTTTCATCCTTTCCGGCACCTTAACAGCTGAATATACCCTTGGTCGCAATCGGACCATAGTGGGATTGAAACGGAAGAGGAAAACGAAAGCTTCTTCAATTATTTTCGTCGCAATCGGACCATAGTGGGATTGAAACG
>DAOUCW010000287.1:0-5580 GCA_034431695.1 Anaerolineae bacterium
AAGCGACGGCGTCCTCGCGCTGAATTATGAAGACCACCGCAGCTTCAACCCCCAGGCCCGCAAGCTCCCTGAGCTTCAGGAGGTGACGCCTCCCCCGCTCGGTTGGAGCATCGGGGAAGAGGGCTACTCCGTCCTTCACCAGCGTTACGGATTTGGTCTCCACGAAGCACAGCCCCGCAGGCCCATCAAGGAGGAGGTCAAATCGGCCTCCTTCATACCTGGGTTCGCCTTTCATGACCCTGTAACCCGGGAAATCCGGCACCCGCCCCTTTTCCAGGGCTTCTTGAAATATAAAGCGGGGGAGCCTGGCATCCACCGAGACCAGAATCTCCCCCACGCGGACGAGTTTCAGGTCAAAAGGCGTCCTGCGTTTCCCCTTCTCCTCCCTGCTCAGGAAAACCTCCCTCCCTGGAACCAGGAGCTCCTCAAGGCGACCCGAGTTGGGCAGGTGGGCAGGGAACGAATTTCCCTCCGCTTCCACCTCAACCCTGAACCTGTTCTCCCTCCGGAGGAAAATCCCCCTGGTCAGGGGCGGAAAGTCCATTTACTTTTTACCCGCCTGCCTGATCAGCCTGTTGGTGAGCATCTCCCCCAGCACTACCAGGTCCTCGGTGGGGAGGTAGCTCCCGGCTGTGGCGTCAAAGAGTATCTGGGCCGATGGGCCGAATTCCTCATCGGCCAGGTTGAGGACAACGGCGAGCCAGAGCCTGGGGAACATCCGGAACAGGAAAGAAGAATCGCCGAAAGAAAGCCTCTCCCCGCCGAGAGCAATGGCCGCTTTCTCAAAAGCCTCCTTATCCCTGCCGAAAGCTTTAGCCAGCTTGAGGGCAGTTCGGGCCTGGAAGACGGGCCAGTAGCCCTGTCCGCCGGGGAAAACCCGGAAAGAGACCCACTGGTCTGCCGGCCGGACGCCTTCGGCCGTGAGAAGGTAGTGGAGGATGAGGAGGCTCACCACTATGGGAGGGGTTTCACCGCTTTCCTCCTCGGTAACGACGCCTTCGGGATAGGTAACGCGGTAGCGCTTTCCCCAGAAAGGCACCGACCATTCCCCTCTTTTGGGGTCTATCTCCCGGTAATCAACGGCCGCCTTGAAGGCAGTCTCCCAGGGGTCCACCTGGGCTATCTCACGGCGAGCTTTGTCCATAGCCGGCCTGTATGTTTCCTCACGGCTGCGAGCCTTAAGGTCAATGGGCATTTTCTACCTCCATGGGCTTGAGGATTGATTCAGAGCCACTCCTCTCCCCCTTCCCACACTTCTTTCTTCCATATCGGGGCGATCTCTTTGACTCGCTCTATGGCGTAACTGGCGGCATCAAACAGGCCCTGGCGGTGGGCTCCCGCCACCGCTATGACCACGCTCGTCTCGCCCACCTCCAGTTTCCCTATCCTGTGGACTATGGCCACATCCTCCACCTGGGGCCACTTCTCTCTGATCTCTTCCCCTATCTGTGCCAGGACCTGCTCGGCCATTTCGGGGTAGGCTTCGTATTCAAGGTAGAGGACTTTCCGGCCGAGGTTTTCATTCCGCACTGTCCCCACGAAGAGGACTATGCCCCCGATCGGGGGGGCTGCCACCCTGGCCATGACTTCATCGGCCGATATGGGTGAACGGGTTACCTCAAATTTTTTGGCTCCACCGCTTACCGGGGGGAAGACGGCCAGCTCATCGCCTTCTTTAAGGGGGTCCTCCGGCTGGATATACCTTTTGTTCAGGGCGAAGAAAGCTCTGTCCAGGAGTTCCTTCATGCCGGGGAAGAGGTTGCCGAGGGCGTCAATGGCATCCTTGACCAGAGCACCTTCGGGGAGGTCGAGCCAGAGTTCACCTGTCCCCGCTTTCTCCCGGTAAAGGGCGAAGAGCTTAACCTTTACTTTCATCCCTTTCCTCCAGGATCACGTCGCCGCTCTTCCCGCCGCGCTTCTCCACAAGGCGGATGTTGTGGATGCGGATGGTCTTTTCCACCCCTTTGGCCATGTCGTAGACGGCCAGGGCAGCCACGCTCACGGCTGTCAGTGCTTCCATTTCCACCCCGGTCTTCCCCACCGAGCGCACCGTGGCCGTGATCTCAATGCAGCTTTTCTCCTCGTTGATGCCCAGTTCCACGTCTATGTGGCTGAGGAAGAGGGGGTGGCAGAGAGGGATGAGTTCAGGGGTGCGTTTGGCGGCCATTATGCCGGCCAGCCTCGCCACCGAGAACACATCCCCTTTGGGGAGGTTGCCCTCTTTTATGAGCTGGAGGGTTTCGGGTTTCATGTGGACTTCGCCCTTGGCCACGGCAACCCTTTCGGTATCGGGCTTGTGGCCAACGTCCACCATGCGGGCCTGCCCCTCATCATCCAGGTGGGAAAGCCTCATCTCAGCGCCTCCCTCTGGGCCTGGAACAGCTCCTGAATCCCCGCCCAGGCCATGTCTAACATTGTCTGGAGGGTCTCGCGGGAGAAGGGTTTGCCCTCAGCGGTGCCCTGGATTTCCACCAGCTCCCCCTTTGAGGTCATGACCACGTTCATGTCAACCTCGGCCATGGAGTCTTCTTCGTAATTGAGGTCAAGGAGGGGCTGGCCGTTAACTATCCCCACGCTTACGGCTGCCACCTGGGTTTTGATGGCTCCCCGGGGAGGGATGAGGCCCTTCTGGCTCAGTTCCCGAAGGGCCAGGACCACTGCCACGTAGCCCCCGGTTACTGCAGCCGTCCTGGTCCCGCCATCGGCCTGGAGGACATCGCAGTCCACGGTTATGGTGTGTCCGCCGAACTTATCCAGGTCAAAGGCTGCCCGCAGGCTGCGGCCTATGAAACGGCGTATCTCCTGGGTTCGGCCGCTGAGGCCTCCTGTTTCCCGGGGGGTGCGTTCGGCGGTGGAGCCGGGGAGAAGCGAATATTCGGCGGTGAGCCAGCCCTCCCCTTTGCCCACGAGCCAGCCGGGGAGGGCTTTCTCCACCGTCGCCACGCAGAGGACCACTGTGTCCCCGAGCTCTATCAGCACTGAACCCGGATGGTATTTTATGAATCGGGGGATTATGCGCACCGGTCGGATCTTGTCGGGTGGGCGTCCGTCGGAACGCATTTCCCTCCCTTAAGGCGTCAGCTCACCTTTGCTCCGCAGTTGGGGCAGAATTTAGCCCCCGGAGGCAGCGGGGAGCCGCACTGAGGGCAGAACCCGCCAGCCTCCTGTTTGGCCCCGCAGTTGGGGCAGAATTTGGCGTCGGCCGGGATCTGGGAGCCGCAGTTAGGGCAGGTTTTGGTGGGGGCAGCGGCCGTTTTGCCCGCCTGCATGGCCTGGGAGATCATCCCGGCCATCATAGCTCCCATGCCGGCTCCGGCCCCGAGACCGAGGCCGAGCTCTGCCGTCCCGGCCCCAGCCCCTTCCCTCGTGGCCAGGTCGCCCATAGCGCGGGCGGCCTTGAACTGGAGATACTTCTGCATATCGCCGATGGCGCCCATGGCTGCCCGCTCGTCAATGGCCTTGGCGGTCTCCTCGGTCGGCGTTATGGAGAAGACGTAGAAGCTCTTGAGGCTCAGGCCGAGGGAAGCGAAATCGTCCTGGAGTTTGGCCTTTGTGGCAGCGCTTATTTCATCGTAGAGGGAAGGGAGATCAAAGAGGGATTTCCCCGCTTCTCCCAGGAAATCGGCGAACCTGGAGACAACCATGCTGCGGAGGAAGCCTTCAATCTGGGGTGTTTCGTAGAGCCCCTGCGCTCCCACGATCTTGTTCACGAAGAGCTGGGGGTCGGATACCTGCATGGAGTAAGTTCCGAAAGCCCTCAGCCTGACCATCCCCAGTTCGGCATCGCGCATGGCTATGGGTTCCGGGGTCCCCCACTTCATGTCCACGAATTCCCGCATGTTGACGAAGTAGACTTCGGCCTTGAAGGGGGTTTCGCCCCGGAAAGCCAGGCCAATGATGCTGACCAGGAGGGGTATGTTGGCGGTGGTTATGGTGTGGCGCCCGGGACCGAAGACATCAAGGGCTTTGCCGTCCCTGAAGAAGACGGCCGTCTGGAACTCCCTCACGATGAGCTGGGAGCCGATCATGAAATCCCCTGAGCCTGTGGGGGGAAAGCGCCTCACGATCTCCCTTTCCCCCATGTCCGGCATCTGAATTATGTCAAAAATCCTGGCCATTTACCTCCTCCTATTTTATTCTAAAGCTTTCCACCATGCTGACGAAAGTGCCCAGCCAGTTTTCCTCTTCCTCCGCCGGAGCGAGGGTGACGATCACGTAGGCCCTGCCGTCCCTGACGGTCGTCAGGAGGATGGAAGAAAACTTCACCCCTCCATCCTCAAAAGTCAGGTCCGCTTCCCACCAGTCAATCCCTGCGGCCGAGTAGGGGCCGGAGAAGGTGGTTTCCAGAGTTGGGTAATCTCCCTTGAGAGCTTCCACAAGGCTTTCGGTGATATCCTGGGGCTTTCCTTCAGCTTCTTCCAGGACTCCCACCGTCAGGAGCAAGCCGGATGAGGCCTGGAAGGTGACATGGTCTTTCTCTTCCAGCACATCCCAACCGGAAGGGTAGAAGATGGAGAACCCGAGGGAGTCGCTGGAGTATAGCTCCATACCGGCGGGGGCTGCAATTTCTTCCTTCACGGAGAAATCGGCCCTGTGGACGAGGTTGCCGTCCAGGTAGATTTCAACGTAGTAATCGCCTTCGGGGAGAGGGGAGCTTGGTCGGACGTAAAAGTCAACGTAAGTATCGGGGGCGTTCTCTTCGGCTACGAAGTAAGAGGTCAGGTTCTCCTGGAGCTGGCCTTCGTAATACCACCTGGCGACCAGGCGGGAATAGAGGCCCAGGTCGGCATTGACAGAGCAGTGGATCGTGTCATCCGGGGAGAAAACCGAAGTGGTCTTGACCGGCTTCTTATCTTCGTCCACTTCCCTGGCCATCACGACTTTCTTGACCTGCGAAGGGATGGCCTCTTTCGGCGGCACCACCGAGAATTCGGCTTCCCTGGCGAATTCGTCGTTCAAGTAGACCTTAACCCTGTATTTTCCGATGGGCCAGTATTTCTCGGCCTTGAGGTGAAAGCCCACGTAGCCGGAGCCCGCCTTTTCGGCGGTGTAAGTGGTTTCGTTGAGGAGTTCGTCCCCGTAGAACCAGGCGGCTTTCACGACACTCCCTTTGGGCAGGCTGGAAACTTTGACCGAACAATTGAAGGTTTCGGTTGGGTAGAATTCGGTTGTTTCCTCAACCGGCCTGTAATCCTGGGCAAGTTTCCTGGCCAGGGTTACGCTCACCACCTCGGGCGTGGCTGGTTTGACCGGCAGACATGCCGCCAGGACCACGCCGAGGGCCAATACGGTTGCGAGCAAAGCGAATTTCTTAGACACCTTTTTCCTCCAGTATTTGTTTGAGTTTAGCTGCTCCTTCATCGGCAGCTTTTTCGTTCTGAGCCAACAGGATCTTTTCGGCCACCTTGCCCAGGACGGCCACGGGAACAGAGTATTCCAGACGGAGGTGAACCTTTGTGCCTCCCTCCTCCGGCTCCAGGGTCCAGGCCCAGGTGCTTATGGCTCCTCCCCTGGTTTCCACCACGTGACGGCGGGGTGGCTCGTGATCCACCACTTGTGCGGTCCCGTGGAAAGTTATTC
>DAOUCW010000288.1:0-3153 GCA_034431695.1 Anaerolineae bacterium
CTCGGTCGCAGGGGCGAGGACGAACCGGGAGGGAGGGCCTTCAGCGCTGGCCGCCGCCATCGCCGGACGCACCGCTCGTTACGGCCTCCACACCGACCAGGGACGCAAACCCGTCTGCCTGGTGGAAGTCAGGTGCCCCCTCAGGAACGAGGCCGACTTCGGCGCCCTCGGTTACCTTTTGGGAAGGAAGCTCGGTCACAGGACTCCGTATATCCGTTTCTGCGAAGAGTTCCCTTACGGCGAGCTCTTCCTGAGGACGATGGGAGCTGCCATGGCCGCTTCGGGGTCCATCTCCATCTTCCACGTGGAAGGCTTAACCCCGGAAGCCCGGAATTTTACCCCCGGAGATTTCAGCGAGCCCCCTCTGACAATTACCTCCCTCAGCGAAGCCTATAAAGCTCTGAGCAGCCCCCTGGATCGGGTGGACCTGATCTGGATAGGCTGTCCTCATGCCTCCCGTGAAGAGCTGGAGTTAATCGCCTCAATGGTGAAAGGGCGAAGGCTTTCCACAAGGCTTTGGGTCACTTCCAGCCGAGAAATCATCGGCAAAGCCGAGGAGGCCGTGGAAGCGATAGAAGAAGCCGGCGGGCTCGTATTGGCTGACACCTGCCTGGTTGTGGCTCCGGTGGAGGCCCTTGATATTAAGAGGGTGGCCACTAATTCGGCCAAGGCTGCTTTCTACCTGCCCTCCTGGGCCGGAGTCCAGGTGGTCTTCGCCCACCTGGAGGAATGCATCCTGCGCTACGGAGGCCTAAGATGAAAAATCCTGTGAGGCTATTAATCTACGGCCTTGATTACATCCTGCGGAAAGCTTACGGGGTTAAGCCTTTCGTTGAGGACCCTGACTGCATCATCAGGCTTTCCTTCTGGAAGGCACCGAAAGCGATGAAAATAACCGAGGACCTGGGGGTAAACAAAGGGGAACTGATAGCCGAACTGCACTTATGGAACGAGCACATCCCCGTAATGCCCTCCGAAGGCCCCGATCTGAAATGGGGCTATGAAGTGGTGAAGAAGCTCCAGTATTCCCTCGGACTCCTTGCCAGAGCCATTGAGGACGGCCTCCCCGGAGCCGATGAGGTCAGGATCCTGGGCGGGGAAATAGCGCTGCGCGGGGACAAATCAAAGCAGATTGAATTGCTCCTCCAGCACCTGGGCCTTATCCTCAATTCGGAAAAACCCTCCGGATTCTGGAAGCGTTTTGCGCATTTCTGGCAGAACTTATATTCCATGGCCCTGATCTGGGCTTACAACCCCGTGAGCCTCCGCAAGAAAAGCCTTTTCAAAATGCGCCGCTACCGGGTATGGATGACCAAGGAAGAACTCCTCCGCAGGTATGGGAGGGGCCGGGGTGCGGGATGACCTCAGCGAGGCCCCGCACCCCCTCGTAATACTCACCCTGCCCATTCTATTCAGGCAGAGCGGACTAAGGGGCCGGATTGAGCACCCGACCGAGGAACAGGATCGCACCGGTCTGACGATCATAGATGAAGAAAATAAAGGGGCGATCCACAATTACCTTGGCCTGAGTTATGCGGATAGCCGTTACTTTCATTAACACCGCTGTAGCTGCGGCGGCTTCCGTCCCTTCCTCGTCCACGGAAACGAAAGCTTTGTGAAGCACATCCGATATACAGAGCTTGTGGGTGCCATCCATCCCCGAAAAGTCAGCCTTATCGGGCACGAAGGCCGTGGGCATCCCCATTGCTTTCAGGGCTTCAGCCAGCCGGAAATCGGATTCCACCCGGAAGCGAGGGAGCGTCAGGTCAACCGGAATGTAGGTCATTTCCTGCAGGATCTTCTGGACGAGTTCGGCGCTGAGGTTTTCCTCAAAGGCCTCAAAATCCCCGGACGGCAGGATTATCACCATGGCCATCTTCTCGCCTTTGTAAGGCAACTCAACGGCCTGGTATCCTTCCCCCTCAGCATAGCCAAGATCGGTTACCTGGTGCATCATCGGGACGGTCACTTTGGTGCCATCCAGGAGGTGGAAGGTGCCATCCGAGGTCAGCTCCTTCGCGAAGGGCTCAGCCCAGGCCGCTTTGAAGTAGATAGCATTGGTGAGGACGAGGCGGGTCAGGAAATCAATCATCCCTTTGGGGATTAGTTCCTTGATGCGACCCTCCGTCTGGTCGCTTATCCAGTCGTTAATGGTTTTGCGTGCGCCCTCGGGGTCACCGGCGAAATCCAGGAGCATGAGGCCCGCGCCGTAATTCTGGGCCAGGGTGTCAAGGAATTCCCGCAGGAATTTGTAACCCCTCTGCCCCCAAAGGGCATTGGCGATGTGCAGCCGGAACCCCTCCTCCTGTTCAGCCTGCCCCCTCAGCGCCAGGTCAAGGCTGTTGAAAGCCGGGTGCAGGCGGCTCTGGGGAAGGGTGAAGTGCAGGGCTCTGGCCATCTCCTGCTCCGTCTCCCCACGGGCACCGGCATAGGTCATCGCCAGGGCTATGGAGATGCTGTAGGGGGAGAAGAAGAGGTTACCGCCTGACCCTTTCTGCAGGGTCTGGTAGAGGTCAAAGGCGAAGGCTGTGTTACCCCTGACAAGCTCCTGGACCTCTTCGGGGGTCACATCGGGGGAAGTTATGCGGGGCTTATCCGATTTCAGGCTCTGAGCTTCCGCAACCTTCACCTGCGGTTGAGCGCATCCCGCCACTACCCCGAGCAGGATGATCCACAGAAGAAACAACTTTGCCAGCCTTTTCATCCGGCACCTCCTCTGGAGGATAAACTTCGCTATTTTTATGACGCCGGGGCTCTGGAAGATGTTCCGGCGCGGCGACCTGGAGGCAAGCGGGACCAGAAGCCCGCATCAGAGGGGGACTACCGCCAGATCCTGTGGGCCTGGAGCCAGAGGGCCACGGAGCGGGGCACGAGACCGCTGTCTTCAATGAGGGAACCGAACACTAACATCGTCTCGCGCAGGGTTAGGTAGATCCGTTCGCCGAGGGGTATGGCGCTCAAGTTGGTGCTGGTGGGGCTTGTGTAAACTTCAAGGCCTGCCTTCCGGAAGAGGAGGCTGGCCCTGAACAGGTGCAGGGGATGGCTCACCACGATGACCGTTTTCCACCCTCTCTCATCGGCCAGAGCCTTCACCGCACGGGCTTCTTCGCGGGTGGTCATGGCTCCGCTGGCTGCAAGTATCCGCTCCGGAGG
>DAOUCW010000289.1:0-3670 GCA_034431695.1 Anaerolineae bacterium
GACCATGACCGGCCTGGGGCAGAGGTCAGGGCAGTAGCTCCGGAAGTAGCCGACCTGCCAGGGGTAAACGCAAAGGAGGACATCCTGGGGGGAGGAGAGGGTGCTCACCATTCTGGCCAGCGGGCGGTAATCCTCCTGAGGGTAGCGGGGAATGAGGTAGAAGGTGGCGAGGGAGTTCGCCATCAGTGCGAGCGGTATGGCGAGGGAAATTGAAAGTTTGAAAGAGCGGAGGCCGGCGGCCGAGAGCAGGAGGTAAGGGGGGAGGGAGATGAGGAGGATCCGCTCAAAGTAAGGGGGGTGGAAGGGGTAGAGGAGATTGACGGCGAAGCCTCCGAGGAGCGGGATGAAGAGGTAAGAGAGCAGCGAAAGGAGTGCTGGCCGGTTCCCTCTCAGGGCCCACGCTCCTCCGAGCGCCAGAGCCGAAATGAGGGCACCTCCAGCCCAGAAGATGGGCTCAAGCGCGGGAGGCATGTGTCCCATCCCGAAGGTTGCCAGGTGCCGGGCCAGAAAGTAATGGATGGTCAGAGGGAGGTATTGTTCTATCGCTTTTTTGCCCTGCACGTAATTGATGAGCCTTCCCCCAGCGTAAGCGATCCAGGGCACATAGAGGAGGAAGGGCACAAGGAGAGCACTGAGTGCTCCCCAGAGCCGGGCTTTGCCCTTCGGCCGGAGGATGAGGATTATGGCTGCGTGGGCCAGGAGGAGCAGGGCTGCGTAGTATTGGGTGTAGAGGGCCATGGTGGAGAGGAGGATGTAGACGGGGATGAGGGCGGGTTTCCCCCTGAGAGTTCTTATCAGCGCGGCGGTGGCCCCGAGCCCTAACAGCGCAACGAGGCCATACATCCGGATCTCCTGGGAGTAATACACGTGGAAGGGGGAAACGGCCAGGAGCAGCGCGGCAATAAGGGCTGTCGCTTCATCCACAAGGAGCCGGGAGAAAAAGTAGAAGAGGGGTACTGTGATGGTGCCGGCTGCGACCGAGAAGAGCCTAAGAGCTACCGGTGAGGACCCGGCCAGGGTGATCCAGCCGTGGAGGAGGGCGTAGTAGAGGGGGGGATGGATGTCAAGGGAAGTGGCTTCCACCATCTCCGGCAGGCTCATGGAGGCGAAGTAAACGCTGTAGCCTTCGTCCCACCACAGGGGCTGAAATTCGAGCCTCATGGTCCTCAGGGCGAAAGCCAGAAGCACTATGAGGATCGGAAAGCCTTTGCTCCTCGGCCTCATTGAACCTCCAGGCAAAGGATGATAGAACAAAATCGGGAATTGCGCAAAACCCGGCCTTTCGTTGGGGATCGCGCCCGGTGACCTGCTGTGCCGTTTTTTGTCTTCCAGGCCGGGGAGGGTATAATGCAGAAAACTCGGGTTGAAGGGGTAGGCATGGAGGTTTATGAAGAATTGGCCAGGTTGTTTTCCATCCTCTCCCACCCGAGGCGCGTGCAGATCCTGGATCTCCTGAGGCGTGGCGAGGCATGTGTCTGCCACATTCAGGCTGCTCTGGGCTTGCCCCAGCCTTACATTTCGCAGCAGCTCAGGGTTATGCGGGATGCTGGCGTCATCTCCTCGCGTCGGGAAGGGCTCTTCACCTATTACAGCCTGACCGACGAAAGGGTAAAGCATTTCCTTGAGGAAACCCTTGGGCCAGCGGAGGGCCTGGCCGCTATCGGGGAGTGCCCCTGCCCTAAGTGCCGGGAGCTCAGAGGCGCTTGACGTAAATCAAAAGGTCATCGCCTGGAGCGTAGAAATCGGGGATTACAGCCTGAAGGCGGTAACCGCTCTCCTCGTATAGATGCCTCGCGGGGCCATAAGGGGCCGTTCCCGATGTTTCCACACAGATGAGCCTGCCCCCCATGGCCCTCACTTTTTCCTCCACCCTGAGCAGAAGCTCCTTCCCTATCCCTCTGCGGCGGTGATCCGGAGCCACTGCTATCCAGTAGAGGTCAAAGCAGCCGGAGGTCAGGGGACGAGGGCCAAAGCAGGCGAATCCGGCAACTGCTCTATTGCAGCGGTAAACCAGAAATTCGTAACCGCTTGCCTTGCCCTTGCTTGTGTATTCATTCCAGATTTCTCTGACGCATTCCACCTCGGAGGGCTTGAAGACCCCCGCTTTTTCCGCAATTTCAAGGATTTGTGGGCCGTCTTCTTCCCTCGCCTCTTCTACCATACACCCTCCATGGCCATGCGCAGTATGCGCACCACCATTTCGGTGTAGGTATAGCCAGCGGCCCTGGCCGCCCTGTAGAAGCCGGCATCGGGGGAAAGGTCGGGGTTGCAGTTGACTTCCACCACGTAAGGGTTGCCGTCGGGGTCAACTCTCATGTCAACTCTGGCGTAACCCCGGCAGCCTATGGCGTGCCAAGCTTTCCTGGCAATCTCCTCAATTTTCGCCTTCAGTTCAGGCTCAACGGGAGCAGGGCACAGGACAGGGGTATTTTTGTATTCAAAGGAATCGGGTTCCCATTTGGCCGCAAAGGATACGATTTTTTCCAGAGGGTTGGCGAAAGCGCTGAAGTCCACCTCCGCCAGGGGCAATACCTCGGGTTCGTTCCCCCAGAGGGAGACGTTGAACTCCCGTCCGGCTATGAATTTTTCGGCCAGGGCTGCCTGCCGGTAGCGGCTGACGATGTAACTGACCCTCTCCCTGAGCTGGAGGGGGTCTGTTACCACTGATCCAGGGCCTATGCCGATGCTGGCGTCTTCCGAAACCGGCTTCACGATGATGGGGCCATCTGGCTGCCACCCATCCACTTCGGCCGGGTCCCGCAGGAGTTTCCAGGGCGGAGTGGGGACGCCTGTTTCTGCCAGGATGGCTTTCGCTCTGGCCTTGTGGGTTGAGCGGGCGATGGCTTCGCCCGGGGAGCCTGTGAAGCGGTATCCCATGGCTTCCAGTGCCCAGGCTATGCGTGCTTCCTCAAAGAGCCGGCCTTCAAGGCCTTCGCCCAGGTTGAAGACAACCCAGTCCTTCGGGGAGTAAGGGGCGAGGGCAGCCTCTATGTCGGTGCTGAAGGCAACTATTTCCACGGTGTAGCCTGCTTCCGCAAGGGCTTTGGCCACGGCTTGAGCGCAGGCTATGACCCCCCGTTCGGCCAGCATGTCTTTCGGCTCGCCCTTGACCAGGGTCTGGCTGTAATTGTAGAGGACAAGGACTTTCCCGGCCCCCATTTCTCCTCCTCAAGCGAGCCCGTATCTCCTCAGTGCCAGGTTCAGGATTTCGTTGATCAGCCACTGGTAAGATATTCCCTCGGCTCTGGCCACCAGGACCATATCGCTGTAGTGGGGGTTGAGGCCGGGGAGGGTGTTTATCTCCATCAGGTATGGCCTCCCATCGGCGCCCAGGCGGATGTCAACTCTGGCCAGGTCAAGGGCTCCTATGGCTTCAAAGGCGGCTACCGCCAGCCTCTTCAGCTCCCGCTCCAGCTCTTCGTCAATGGGGGCCGGGCAGAGGTAGCGGGGGGCGAGAGGCATTTCGGCTTTCACCTGGCTGGTGTATAGGCCTCCAGCTTCTGCGACGGTGCTCAGGTCCACCTCCATTGGCGGGAATACGTGGAATCCCCTTTCGTCGTAAAAATCGGAAGGAGGTGGGGTGCCGGGGGGCAGGGTATTGCCCAGAAGGCCCACGGTAAACTCACGTCCGGGCAGGTATTCCTCCACGAGGGCAGGCTGGCGGTAGGTT
>DAOUCW010000290.1:0-14583 GCA_034431695.1 Anaerolineae bacterium
GAGTCCCCTTCATCAAGCCACGAGCTGGGCCATTCCGCCTTGCAGCTTTCAGGGTCTCCGAAAAGCCCGTCCGGCCAGGCGACCCGGTCAGGCTGGAGATAATCTGGGAAGCCGCAGAAGCCCCCGGGGCCGATTACCTGGTAGCCTTCCGGATAAAAGATGCCAGGGGGATCGTGAAAACCGTGGAGCCGCAGCCCCTCTCCCCGGGGTATCCCACAGCCTGGTGGGAGAAAGGGGCAAGGATAAGGGGCATATACAACCTCAAGACGCCGAGGCACATTTCGGGCAGGGCCTTCTGGGTTGAGCCCGTCCTCTTATCCCCTGGAGGTGAAGTGAAGTGGAGGCCCTTCGCTTTCCACGCCGGCCCCTTCTTCATCCGCGATCGCCCTCACCTCTGGAAATTGCCCGAAAAGGCAATACCCGTTGGGGTTAAATTCGGGGAGCTGGCGGAGCTCGCAGGGTATACCGTGGAAGGTGGGGAGGATTTGAGGCTGACCCTTTACTGGAGAGTCCTGAGCGAGACCGATAACTCTTACAGCGTTTTCGTCCACCTTGTGGACGAGAGCGGGCGCATTGTGGCTCAGCACGATGGCATCCCCTCCGAAGGCGCTCACCCCACCAGCATCTGGATAGAGGGGGAAATCATAGAAGACCCCCACACCCTCAGAGGAAACTTCCCGCCCGGCCGATACACCATCCTCGTGGGCCTCTACGATCCCGGGACGATGGAGAGGCTGGCGGTTGAAGCGCCGGGCAATGCCTGGCCCCTCACCACAATTGAAAAACGGGACGAAGGGACACCTTGATCCCCTGCCGCAGGCCTTTTGCCGGGGAGTAAAAGCCGGCCTTCGGTTTGTATCAAAACCGCCCGACATGGTAAAAAGAAAGGGGGAGGACATCATGCTCAGGATAGCGGTTATAGGCGGTGCTGTGTGTGACCCCCTGACAGCCGCGCTGGCCGAGGAAGTGGGCAGAGAAATAGCCAGGCACGGTGCTATCCTCATCTGCGGTGGCCTCGGAGGAGTGATGGAAGCCGCCTGCCGGGGCGCCAAATCGCAGGGTGGCCTCACGGTCGGAATCCTTCCGGGAACAAACCCCGCCGACGCCAACCCCTACGTGGATATCCCCATCGTCACCGGGATGGGAGAAGCCAGGAACGTCATAGTGGTCCGTTCGGCTCAGGCCGTCGTGGCCGTTGATGGGGAATACGGGACCCTTTCGGAAATAGCTTACGCCCTCAAGTTCGGAATCCCGGTCGTGGGATTGAAAACCTGGGAACTCTTCCGGGAGGGCAAAAAGGTTGAAGACATAGTGGAAGCAGAAACCCCGAAGGAAGCGGTGGAAAAAGCCATAAGCCTGGCGAGGGCCAGGTCGAGAGAAAGGGGGTAAAGGATGCTCTTCCGTGACCGGCATGAGGCCGGGAAGCTCCTGGCCCAGAAGTTGATGGACCTAAAAGGCAACCCGGATGCCATCGTCCTCGGGATACCAAGGGGAGGGGTTGTGGTGGCCTACGAAGTGGCGAAAGCCCTCGGCCTCCCCCTGGATGTCTTCATAGCCCGCAAGATAGGCGCGCCTGGCAACCCCGAACTGGCCATAGGGGCGGTAGCGAGCGACGGCACCGTAATCCTGGATGAGTTCAGCATAAACTTCATGGGAGTGCCCAGGCAATACATTGAGAAAGAGATTGAGCGCCAGAAAGAGGAGATACGCAAGCGCCTCCTGGCTTACCGCGGCGGCCGCGAGGGATATTCCCTCCAGGGCAAGATCGTCATCCTGGTGGATGATGGAGTGGCCACAGGGGCAACCACCATCGCCTCCCTGAGGGCGATAAGGGCTTCCAATCCCTCCCAGACAATCCTGGCCGTCCCCGTTGCCCCGCCCGACACCGTGGAAAAACTCCGCAGGGAAGCCGATAAGGTCATCTGCCTGTATACGCCATCGCCATTCTGGGCCGTGGGAGCCTTCTACCTGAACTTTGAGCAAACTTCGGACGAAGAAGTGCAGGCCCTTCTGGCCGAACTGGCACCAGGGGAAGAAGGATGAGGACGATAGCCCTGCTCCTTTACATCCTCCTCTGCCTGACCATCCTCCTGGTCCCTGCTTTCCTTTTCTACCAGAATGCCTTCATTGGCCGGATCTATCCTGGGGTCAGGGTCCTCGGCCTCGATCTGAGCGGCCTATCACCATCCGAAGCCGAGTTGCTTCTGGAGAAGGAATTTTCCGGCTACCGGGGCTATGACCTGTTCCTCGTCTTCGGAGATAAACGCTGGGAACTCTCAGCAGGGGAAGCAGGCGCAGTCATTGATGCCAGAGCCACTTCCCTTGCGGCCTACAGGGTCGGGAGGGAAGGGAACCTGCTGGAAAGGCTCAGAGCGCAGGTCTTAGCCCTGGTCAGGGGTGTGAACCTCTACCCCGTGGTGAAAATTGACCGGGGCAGGACGATCGCCCTCATCAACCGGATCGCCTCGGAATTGAATCGCCCATCAAGGGACGGAAGCCTCAGGATAGGACCGGATCTATCGGTCCTTGAGGTCAGCCCCCAGGATGGCCTTGAGGTGGATGTGGAAGCTACCCTCAGGAGAGTGGAGGAGAAGATAGCCTCAATGGAGTCCGGCGAAGTGGAGGTGGTGGCGAAGGTCCTTCCAGCCTCCGTAGCCGAAACCTCTCTCGCTCGCTCCAGGGCCGAAGAGATCCTGCGTTCGCCCCTCATATTGCGGTTCGGGGACAGGGCCTGGGGGGTGGACCCGGCTGTTATCGCCTCCTGGCTCAAGTTCCGCCACACCCCCGCCGGCACAAACCGCACGAGGGTGGAGGTGGATGTGGATACAGAAGCAGTGGAGGCTTTCCTTGAGAGGCTTTCGGCCTTCATAAATCAGGAGCCGAGGGATGCCCGCTTTGACTTTGACCCCGCTACCGGCAAGCTCACCCCCCTCATCTACAGCCAGGATGGTTACCGCCTGAAAATTGATGAGGGAGCCGAAACCATCCGCGAGGCCATCCTTCGGGGCCAGAAGGAAGTGGAGCTTCCGGTTGAAGTCGTAAAGCCGGCCGTGTCCACGGAAGATGCCCCAAGGCTCGGGATAAGAGAGCTTGTGGCTGTTGGAACAACGAAGTTCAAGGGTTCATCCCCCGGCAGAGTGCAGAACATAAAAGTGGCTTCTTCCCGCTTCCACGGGATAGTGATACCCCCGGGGGAGGTTTTCTCCTTCGGCAAATACCTTGGCCCCGTTACCGCCGCCGAAGGCTACGAAGAATCCCTGATCATCTGGGGCGAGGCCACCGTCCCCGATGTGGGCGGAGGGATCTGCCAGGTTTCATCCACCCTGTTCAGGGCTGCTTTCTGGGGCGGATACGAAATCATTGAGCGGCACCCGCACGCCTTCCGGGTCCGCTGGTATGAGCCTCCCGTAGGGATGGATGCTACCGTCTACATCCCCTGGGTAGACTTCAAATTCCGCAACGACACCCCCTACTACCTCCTGATAGAGAGCGAAGTGGACGAAGAAGAAGGGATCCTGACCTTCAAGTTCTACAGCACTCCGACGGGGCGGACGGTGGAAATGGAAGGGCCTTTCACTTACAACCTTGTCCCCCACGGTCCTCCGGAATATCGCCCCGACCCCACCCTTCCGAAGGGAGTGGTCAAGCAGGTGGAGTGGCCGGTGGATGGGATTGACGTGGAGATAAGGCGCATCGTGAAAGAAGGGGATAAAGTCATCCGGAAGGACACCTTCTTCAGCCGATACAAGCCCTGGCGAGCGGTCTTCCTGGTAGGGACGAGGGAATAGCTTGAAGAAAACGCTGGTCCTCCTCACAACCCTGCTCCTGATTTCTTGCCGTCCAGCCCTCAGCCCAACGCCTCCGGGCATCACCTCCAGGGGTGCACCTGCACCAACCTCAACTGCCTCAGTTCCTCAGGAGCTCATCGTGGGTCTTTCCGGAGATTTTGACCCGGCCTGGCTCTGGCTGCCCGGCATTCCGGGGTATTTCCCGCCGCTGGATCTCGCCTTTGAGAGCCTCCTCTCCCTTTCATCCGGATGGACTCTTGAGCCCGGGCTTGCCCGCTTTGAAATCTCCCCAGAAGCCACCACCATAACTTTCACCCTTAAAGCCGACACCTTCTGGCAGTCGGGGGAGCCTCTCACCGCCTCCTATGCGGCCACCTTCCTGGAGCTGGCTTTCAGCCCCGAACACCACGGCCCTCTGAGCTCCAAATCAGCCCTGCTCAAGGGCATAAAGGTGCACGATGAGCGCACTTTTACCGTCCACCTCAACGAACCCGATTGCTCTTCCCTCACAGATATGGGCCTGCTCAGGCTCACTTATCCCCCTCCTTTCCCCTCTTTGCCTTCTCCGGAGAAGCTGAAGGGGACCGGGCCATTTGTTATAGCACGCTGGGGGAAGGACGAAATCGTGCTGGAGAGCAGTGGAACGCAGGCATCGCCCTTCCAGAGAATACGCTTTCGCCGTTTCGGCACCGGCGAGGAGGTCATTGAAGCTTACAGAGCAGGCGAAATCGGGGCTTTCATCCTGAACCCAGGAGGAATTGCCCTGCCGAAGGACCTGATAGCCGGCAGGATCCTTTCCCCCGACCTTTACTTTATAGCCTTCAACCTCAGAAACCAAGCTCTGGAAGACCCAAGGGTGCGCATGGCTCTGACCATGGCCGTTCCCAGGGAAGAACTGCTCCGGGAGGTGTTAGGCGGTGAAGGGGTCCTGGCCGGAGGCCCCTTTCTGCCCGGCTACCTCCCGGAAGAACCGGCCTCGCCCCCCTTCAACCCTGAGAGGGCTGTGGAGATACTGAAAGAGAGCGGCTGGGGTGATGAAGACGGAGATGGATTTCTGGAGAAAGACGGCGAACCTTTCAGGTTGAGAATCCTCACCAATGGCGAAAGCAGAACGCGGGAGCAGATTGCGCTGAGAGTGGTCAAATCCTACAGGGCAATCGGCATTGATGCGGAGCTCAATGTGGTAGAATTCGGCAACTTCCTGGAGGCCCTGTTCGGGGGTTACTTTGAGGCAGCCGTCTTTTCAGTGCCCCTCGGCCCTGATCCCGATCTGACCCCGTTCTTTTCCGCCGGAGGGATTTTCAATTTCTCCGGTTTCAGCGATCAGGAAGTAGAAGAGCTTTTGAGAGAGGGGATTAAGGTGCCGGGTTGTAACCCTGAGATCCGGCGGGGGATTTACTCCCGCCTTGCCTCCCGCCTCAATGAACTTAAACCCTGGGATTTCTTGTTCTTCCCCTTCACCCTTATGGGGCCGGAAGGACTTTTCAGAGTGCTCCCTGCAGCTTCTTGAAGCAATCGTAGCAGTATACCGGCCTGACCCCTTTGGGCCTGAAGGGAACTTTAGTCTCGGCCCCGCACAACTCGCACACAACTTCCGTCCAGCGGCTGTTAAACTTCTCCCACTTCCGGCGAGCCCGGCAGGCGGGGCATCTTCTGGGGATGTGCTTGAGCCCTTTCTTGGCGTAATACTTCTGTTCTTCCTTGCTGAAGAGGAACCGCCCTCCGCAATCCTGGCAGGTGAGGATAAGGTCTTCGTATTGCATTCCCCCTCTCCTGGATTAGGGTTCATTCAAAGTAATTATGAGGGGCCAATTTTACAGGAAGGTCAAAAGCAGGTCACAATTTGGTTACAAAAGGTGGGAAACCAGCCCCTCAGGGGGACAAAGTTGCGGGCATTTGACAAAGGTCGGGCAAGTGGCTATAATATATACAGAACTTTGTGGGCGGGTTCCCGAGTGGCCAAAGGGGGCGGACTGTAAATCCGCTGGCTCAGCCTTCGCAGGTTCAAATCCTGCCCCGCCCATTTTTTTGTTTCCCCATGCAGAGAGAAAGGGTATGCCTTTTCGGCCTTCCGGTAGATAATTTGACCTCTGAAGAGGCCCTCGGCCTTATGGAAAGCTTCATCCTGGAAGGTTCACCCCATCAGGTGGTCACTCTGAACCCCGAAATGGTAGTGCATGCTTCCCGCGATGCTGAATTCCGCGAGGTTATCCTTTCGGCTTCCCTTGTGCTCCCCGACGGAATAGGGGTTGTCCTGGCTTCCAGACTGCTGGGCAGCCCCCTCAAGGAGAGGGTTACCGGAGTTGACACGGTGGAGAGGTTCGCCGCTCTGGGGGCCGAGAAGGGCTACAGGCCATTCTTCCTCGGGGCAAGGCCAGGAGTGGCCCGGAAAGCGGCCGAAATCCTGATGCAGAAATACCCCGGATTCAGAGTCGCAGGAACCTACCCGGGCTCTCCAGCCCCATCCGAGGAAGAGGAGATCCTGCGGATGATCAGGGAAGCCTCACCGGATGCCCTTTTCGTCGCCTTCGGCTTTCCGGCCCAGGAAAAATGGATTGCCCGCAACCTCCATCGCCTCGGGGTGCCCCTGGCTATGGGGGTAGGGGGTGCTCTTGACTTCATAGCCGGCGTGGTCCCGAGGGCCCCCAGGTTCATCCAGAAGGCAGGGCTCGAATGGCTCTTCAGGCTCATCGTCCAGCCATGGCGCTGGAGGAGGCAGCTTGCCCTGCCCGTGTTCTGCTTCCTCGTTCTGAAAGAGAGGTTGAGGAGGTGAAGCATGCCCAAAGTCGTTTTCAGACCCTCGCCCCTCCTTTACCCTTTGCCTCTGGCTCTCGTGAGCTGTGTGAACGCTCAGGGAGAAGTGAGCGTATTCACGGCTTCCTGGCTTGGCGTAGCTTCCACCACGCCCCCTTTCCTGACCCTGGGGGTGAGGCCTTACCGCTGGTCCTATCAGGCCATAAAGGAAACAGGGGAATTCGTGGTCAATATTCCCACTCAGGAATTGCTGGAGGCCGTGGATATATGCGGCCACACTGGTTCAAGGGAGGAAAGGATTAAGAAAGCCGGGCTCACACTGCTTCAGGCTTCACAGGTGAAAGCTCCGATCGTGGCTCAGTGTCCGGTGAATCTGGAGTGCAGGGTCAGGGAGGAGTTAGCCCTCAATTCCCACAGGCTTTTCGTGGCCCAGGTCGTGGCAGTGCACGTGGACCAGGAGGTTTTAGAGCCAGAAGGCTTCATCAACTACGCTCGCCTGAACCCCATCATTTACATCGGGAACGAATACTGGTCGGTTGGGGAGCGCCTGGGCACCTCCGGCTTCACCCTGAGCAAGTCCCGCTAATACTCCCTTCCGATTATGAAGGAAGCGATTTCTCTGAGGGCCTGAAGGGCTTCCGAATCCCCGCCGAGGCCATCCAGCTGCGCCAGGGCTCTTTCGTAGAAAAGGCGGGCCTGTTCCTGAGCGAATTCTCTGGCTCCGGATTGGTTTATTATTTCCAGAGCCACGGCGACTTCGTCCTCCCCCCAGATGGCCTGAGCCATCATGGACGATAGCCGCGGGTCCTTTTCCATGGCGTAGAGGATGGGCAGTGTCTTCTTGCGCTGACGGAGGTCATCGGCAACGGGCTTGCCCGTGACGGCCTCTTCGCCCCACAGCCCAAGGATGTCGTCCTGAACCTGGAAGGCCATGCCCAGATTCTCCCCGAAGAGCCTGAACCGCTCAATTATTTCCCTGTCTCCGGTCCCTATGGTGGCCCCTATCTGGGTTGAAGCTGCAATGAGGGCAGCCGTCTTGCGTTTTATCATCTCCATGTAATCCTCAAGGCTAACCGTTTCCAGCTTCTCAAAGGTCAGATCCAGGAACTGGCCCTCCGTGAGGAGAAGGCAGGCATTGTTCAGGATGCGGCAGCATTCCCGGAATTTCTCGGGCGGGAGCTTCTCCATGGCTCTGCACGCCAGGATGAGGAGGGCATCACCGACATTTATGGCCAGGGCTTCCCCCCAGAGCTTCCAGACCGTCGGGCGGTGGCGGCGGAAAGGGCTGCGATCCTGGATGTCATCGTGGACGAGGGAGAAGTTGTGGACGAGTTCCAGGGCTGCGGCAGCGGGGATGGCATCCCCCCATGTTCCGCCGGAGGCTTCGCAACTGAGGAGGCAGAGGAGAGGGCGAAGCCTCTTACCTGCCGGCACCGCGATGGGCCTGAATTCCTCATCGGTCCAGCCCATGTGGTAGCGCATCATGCCGTAGTGCCGGCGCAACTCGCCCTCCCCCTCCCCCACGATTTCCCGGAGGAAATCCTCCACAGGCGGAAGGTATTCGGCAGCTATTTCCTTCCAGGTCCTCATCATTTTATCACCTCTATTCCGCCCATGTAAGGGCGCAGAACTTCGGGGATTACGATGGAGCCGTCTTTCTGCTGGTAATTTTCCAGGATAGCGATCATGGTCCTGGGAAGGGCCAGCCCGCTCCCGTTCAGGGTGTGGACATAGCGGGGCTTGGCGTCGGGAGCAGGGCGGTAGCGGATGTTGGCCCGGCGGGCCTGGAAGTCCAGGAAGTTGGAGCAGGAGCTGACCTCAAGCCATTCCTTGCAGCCGGGAGCCCAGAGTTCAATGTCATACTTTATCGCTGCCGAGAAGCTCAGGTCGCCGGTGCACATCTGCACTACCCGATAGGGGATGTTGAGCCTGCGGCAGATGTCTTCCACATCGGCGATGAGCTTTTCCAGCTCTTCATCGGAGGTGTGAGGTTCCACAAATTTCACCAGTTCCACCTTGTCAAACTGATGGACCCTTTTGATGCCTCTTGTGTCCTTTCCCGCGGCTGCTTTCTCCCTCCTGAAACAGGCAGAGTAAGCCACGTGGTAGATGGGCAGCGAACCAGGGGGGAGTATCTCGTCGCGGTAGAGGTTGGTCACAGGCACTTCGGCGGTGGGGATGAGCCACAGGTCGTCCTCCGCATCGTAGTAGAGGTTATCGGCGAATTTGGGAAGCTGTGCAGTGCCGATGAGGCATTCCCGCCGGACCAGGTAAGGGGGATAGACTTCGGTGTAGCCGTGTTCGTTTATGTGGACGTCCAGCATCCAGTTTATGAGGGCTCGCTGGAGTTTGGCCCCCAGCCCTTTGAGGACATAGAAGCGGGAGCCTGAGATCTTCACTCCCCGTTCGAAGTCAATTATCCCGAGCCTTTCCCCCAGCTCCCAGTGGGGGAGGGGTTCAAAGTCAAACTCTCTCGGTTCGCCCCAGGTGCGCACCACCACGTTCTCCGTTTCATCTTTCCCCACGGGGACTTTGGGGTGAGGCATGTTGGGGACCCAGAGGAGAGCCTCGTAGAGCCTGGCTTCCACGCCACGGAGCTGTTCCTCAAGGATGTCAATCCTCTCCCTCACTTTGCGCATTTCCTCAACCAGTTCCTGGCGCCTGGCTTCGTCCTTCACCGTGGGGATTTCTTTGGAGACGACATTCCGGTGGTGGCGGAGTTCTTCCAGTTCCTTGAGGATTTCCCTCCTCTGCCGGTCAAGCTCCAGGATCTCGTCAATGGGGGCATCGGTGTTCAGCTTGACCAGCGCTTCTTTAACTTCATCCGGATGCTCCCTTATGAAGTCAAGGTCCAGCATGGTTTGCCACCTCCTTTCTGGACTTTTATAACAAAAAAACTTCCCGCCCGAAAGGACGAGAAGTTTTTAACCTCTCGTGGTGCCACCTTTCTTCGCCGCAGCCTGAGGCCGCGGCCTCTATGGCCCTTTAACGGGGGCCCTCCGGCACAGCATACTCGGCCCTTTCGGGCCTTTCCTCCTGCGGCTCGGGAGGGGATTCAGCAACCACCGGCCATCGCCTTCCCAGCCCCGGCGACTCTCTGGGGACCGGCACGGTTGCCTACTCTTCTCCGTCATCGCCTTTTGAGTATTCAGCTTTACCGCGGCACTCCAGACACAGGCCTATGAAATCTATGTGAGCGGATTTAATTTCAAAACCCCGCTCCCTTTCCAGCTCTTCCTTGAGCCTTTCCACCAGCTCACTGTTGAACTCCTCTATTTTCCCGCACCGCGCACATATGAGGTGGTAGTGGGCTGTCCCTTCTACGAGTTCGTAGTGGTGGTGCTCCTCGTCAAGGTGCAGTTCCCTCACCAATCCGAGGTCCTTCAGGATGTTGAGAGTCCGGTAGACGGTGGATAAACTTATGTGAGGATCAACCTCCCTGGCCCTCAGGTAAATCTCATCAGCAGGGAGGTGCCCGCCGCTTTTGTGGATTATTTCGTATATCAGAGCTCGTTTCGGCGTGAACCTCTTCCCTTCGCTTCTCAGAAGAGCAGCTACTTTACCGGATTCTCTTTCCTTCACCACGTGGTCACCATAACATTGGCTCTCATGCCCCATCTCACCTGGGGAGCCTGGCTCAGGATTTCCACGTATATATTATACCACGCTTCCGCAGATGAGGCAGGCACTATCCTCTCAATTCTGCCGGGAAGAGTCAGGTTTGAGAGAGCAGGGAACATCACGGTTACTTCCTGCCCCTCCCGGACCCATCTGAGGTTTTCCTGGGTCAGCCCAGTTGCCACTACCATGATGCGAGAGCTATCGCCCAGAGTTATGACCAGATCGCCGGGGGCGACCGTTTCCCCTTCGTTCTTCCAGATGCTCCAGACTATCCCGCTGAAGGGGGCTTTCAGGGTGGCCTGTTCGAGCCGGACGCGAGCGGCCTCGGCCTTGAGCTGGGCTATTTTGACCTTCGTCTCGGCCAGAGCCAGCTCTTTCGGATCCGGACCCTGCTTGAGGCTCTGGTAGCGGGCCTGGGCTCCGGAAAGCCTGGCTTCGGCAGCCCTGAGCCGGGCGTAAGCAGCCTGCACCCTGGAGCTTGCCGCCTCTTTCTGGTCCTCCGAAGGACCCTTGAGGAGGGCTTCATAGCGGGCCCTGGCGAGTTCGTAGTTCAGAGTCGCCTGTTCCAGGGCCACTGCCTGGGGGCTTGCACTCGCCCCGGGTGCCCACGCTACCTTATCGTATTCAGCCTGAGCCTGACGCATCACGGCTTCAGCCCGATCCATCTCAGCCTTGGCGATGCGCAGTTCCTCCTCGGAGGGGCCAGCCTCCAGGATGCGGAGTTCGGCCTGAACGGCGGCGAGCTCGGCCTTCGCTTCTTCCACAAGAGCCCTTGCTTCCTTCAGCTCCGCTTCGGCCAGGGTGAGTTCTTCAGAGGAAAGCTTGAGCAATTCCAGCTCAAGCCTGGCTCCTTCCAGCTCTGCCTCTGCCATTGCCAGCTCTATCCTGAGGAGGGAATCATCCAGGGAAGCAAGCTCCTCCCCTTCCTCCACCCGGTCCCCTTCCCGGACATATATCCTTGATATTCTGCCGGATATGGGGAAAGATAGCTTGGCCTCGCGCAGGGGCATGGCTTTGCCCTCAAACTTTATGACCCTCGGAGCCCCTTCCGGAAGAACCGTCTGGGGTGGCTCGCGGGAAGGGGTTCTATAGGTGTAGAAGGAATAAGCGCCCAGGCTCAAAAGTATGAGGAGGGTCAGAGCTGAGAGGAAAGCCACTCTTTTCGCCGTCATTTTCCATCTCCAGGGCTTTGTAGCCAATTGTAAACCCGTAATGTGGAGCTGTCAAGCTCAATGAGTTCCTGCGCCAGCAGCCGGAACAGCACGGGAGCGATTGAAGAGATGTCCGCGTGCAATTCGCAGAGGCCGGAGCAAAAGCTTGCTTTTAACGGTGGATTGGTGTATCATCTTTCCTGCTCCTGCGGGAGGATTCCATGTTAGTGCTGGGCATTGAAACTTCTTGCGATGAAACCTCGGCTGCAGTGGTCAGGGATGGCCGCTTCATCCTCTCCAATGTGGTGGCCTCCCAGATTGAAATCCACCGCCGATACGGCGGCGTCTTCCCCGAAGTGGCCTCTCGCCAGCACATCCTCTCCATAGTCCCGGTTGTGGAAGAAGCCCTGGAAAAAGCCGGAGTGGACTGGGAGGATTTGAACGGAGTGGCTGTTACTTACGGACCCGGGCTGGCAGGATCGTTGCTGGTGGGAGTGAATGTGGCCAAGGCCATAGCCTGGGCCAGGGGATTGCCCCTCATAGGCGTAAACCACATTGAGGCGCACATTTACGCCAACTGGCTCCTGGACGAACCCCCTTCGGGCTTCCCGCTCCTCTGCCTCGTGGTCTCGGGAGGCCACACTTCCCTCTTCCTCATGAAGGATCATGGGGAATACGATGAGCTCGGGCACACCCTGGATGATGCTGCCGGGGAAGCTTTTGATAAAATCGCCCGATTGCTCGGCCTGGGTTTTCCGGGGGGACCGGCCATTGAGCAGGAGGCCAGGCGCGGGAACCCCGAAGCTTTCAAACTCCCGAGAGCCTGGCTCAGAGGAACATATAACTTCAGCTTCAGCGGTCTCAAGACGGCCGTGCTCCGGGAACTCCAGCGCTACGGAGAGGACATTTCCCTGAAGCCCGAAACGAAGCTGCCTCCAGACGTTCCCGTCGCCGACCTCGCTGCCTCTTTCCAGGAGGCAGTGGTGGATGTGCTGGTGGAAAAAACGCGCCAGGCAGCCGTGAACTACCAGGTGAAAGAAGTGCTCCTGGCAGGAGGGGTCGCAGCCAATCACCTCCTCCGGGAGAGGATGAAATCCGCCCTCCCGGTGCCGGTCCGGTGGCCTCCTCCGGAGCTCTGCACCGATAACGCGGCCATGGTGGCCGCCGCCGGATACTTCAACCTCCTGAAAGGCCGCCGGAGCGACTGGGATCTTGACGTTGTTCCAAACCTCAAACTTGGGACAAGGAGGTAGCCCAATGGTGGAGGAATACTTCTTCCCGCACAGTGTGGAGGAAGCTCTGGAAATACTGGAGCGCTACGGCGGGGAAGCCCGCATAATAGCCGGAGGAACTGACCTTGTCCTCCAGCTCAAAAGGGGCGAGGCGAGCGCCAGAGCCCTCGTTGATATAACCCGCATACCCGAAATCAGAGGCATAAGGGAGGAGAACGACTGCATCTGGATAGGAGCGACAACCACCCACCAGGAGGTGGCGGAATCTCCCCTCATTCAGGCTAAAGCCAAGCTACTGGCCCAGGCTTGCCGGAGCATCGGCTCCCTCCAGATCCGGAATGTGGGGACCATTGGGGGGAACATCGTCAACGCCATGCCCGCCGCCGATTCCGTCATCGCCCTCGTGGCCCTGGACGCTGAAGTGGAGGTTGCGAACAGGGAAGGCGTCCGCTGGATACCCATCACCCAGTTTCACAGGGATGTGGGTGAATGCTGCATAAACCCCTGCATTGAGCTCGTGAAAGGCGTGAGGTTCCGCCCGCTGAAGGAAAATGAGGGTTCATCCTTCCAGAGGCTTGCCCGGCGTCGCGCTCTGATCCTCCCGATCCTCAATGTTGGGGTGGTTGTGGGCTGGGAGGAAGGGCGCTTCAACAGGGCAGCCATCGCCATAGGGCCTGTGGCGCCGGTTCCCTTCAGAGCTCGCAAGGCCGAGGAGTTCCTCAGGGGTGCTCCCCTTTCCCCTGAAAGCATAGAGGAAGCTGCTCGCCTTGCTCAGGAAGAATCCCAACCTCGCTCCAGCCTGCTGCGGGGTTCGGCCGAATACCGCAAGGAGATGGTCAGAGTTCTCGTGCGCCGCGCTCTTATGGAGGCCACTGCCATGAGCTCTTGAGGTTTTTGCAGGCCCTTGCGGTTTCAGAGGGGATTGAGGGGCTCAGAGGAAAAGTCCGCTTCCCTGAGGGCTTCTTCCACCGCTTCCCTTATTGAATCATCCCCTTCCCTGAGGAAGTCCATGAGGATCTTACGGGCCTCGTTGCCTCCTATGCTGCCCAGGGCCCAGATGGCAGCTTCCCGGACTTCGTGATCTTTATCATGGGCGAGGGAGGCCAGGATCTCCACCGCCTCCCTGAGGCCCATTTCCCCGCAAGCTCTCGCCGCTTCGTAGCGGATCTCAGGTCTCGGGTTGCGCAATTCCTTGAGGATGATGGACTGCCACCTGGGGTTGGCGTTCTTCCCCATGGCGAAGATGGCGCTCGCCTTCATTTTCTCGCTGGGATGGCAGTAAGCTTCTTCAATCAACTTGAGGACCTCTTCATCGTCCAGTGCCGAATAGGAGAGCGCTTCTATGGCCCTCCTGCGGACCTCAAGGTCCTCCCCGTGGGCTGCTTCCATCAGGGCCGAATAAACCAGGCGCCCGTAATAATCATCAAGCCTGCTGGTGCCGGCACGGAGGAGGAAACGCCCCAGGGAAGAAGCGGCCGCCGCCCTGACCCTGAAGGATGGATCCTTCTTCAGGAGCTTGACCAGGGGGACCACAAGCCCAGGGTCCTCGTCCTCCCATAGTCCTTCCAGAGCCTGGAGCCGAACCTCCTCGTCTTCGTCCTCCAGGCAGAGGCGGAAGAGGTAGGAGAAATCAAGGCTGCAATCCTGCTCACTCGCTTCTACCAGGGCGTTTATTATCTTCCTCCGGCTCTCCACCGGAAGAGTCTGCCAGGTTTCCCGAAAGCTGTGAGCTTCCTCCCGGGTCAATCCGGCGAGCCCCGCCAGGTAGCGGGACCGCCACGGTTTCGGGTCTTCCGCCAGTTTCCTCAGGATTACTCCTACTTCCAGCATGCTCCATCCCTCCCACAAAATTATATACCACCTGGTGATTCCTTGACAACTCCCCTTTTATCCGCTATGCTTTTAGAAGCCGGCGGCCCGGGGAGGGGATATGTTCTTCGACGAAGCCAAAATTTACGTGAAAGCGGGGGATGGGGGTAACGGCTGCGTGAGCTTCCGGAGGGAGAAGTTTGTCCCCTTCGGCGGGCCCGATGGCGG
>DAOUCW010000291.1:0-7077 GCA_034431695.1 Anaerolineae bacterium
GTCAGAGTTATATCAAGAGAAGTGAAGAGCGTGCCGCTCAGGGAAACGGTGGCTGTTGGCTCAATCCGGTCAATTCCGATCCTGGCCTTCAGGGGGCCTTCCGATGAAGAGGCGTTCCCCAGGTTGTCAAAGGCTATCACCCGAAGCTCCACCCCTTCACTGAGGCTGACGTCGGGGAGGGAGGAGATGTCCCATAGGTAATTCCAGCCGTCTGTGCCTTCGGTGTCGGTGATAAGCAATTGAGTTCCGGAGTAGAACTCAACGGCTCTGACCCCGCTGTATTCATCCGCAGCGTTGGCCTGGAGCCAGACCAGATCCGCGTTCACGTAGAAGCCTGACCAGGGCCTGATAACGCTGGAAAGAGGAGGGCCGGAATCCTCAGGGGCAAGGGCTTTCCTCACGTTAACCCCTGTGTAGTAGTGAGTCAGTATCTGCTGGTATCCCCAGCCGTAGTTCTGGGCCCACTTCTTGGCTCCATACTGGGACATCCCCCGGCCGTGGCCCCGCCTGGGCTGCCCGAAACCTACCGGGTCGTATACCGGACTCAAATAGGGGTAATCGGGGTCGGGTTCATAGGTCCCGGGCCTGTAGCGTGGCAGTGTGGGGGAACTGGTCTCGGCGCAGTATTCAGCCAGGATCGGCTGGCCTTTCCATTCAATATACTGGCCCTGGGTCTCGTCAACCGCCTGGTTTGAGCGCTCGTGAGTATCCGGCCCCATGACCTGGTAGTCAACCCAGTCGGAAACATCGTAATCCCAGGATTGGTGCTTCAGGATGAAGAACCAGCCGTAGGTTCTGGCCGCCACGGCCTGGGCCTTAAGAGCCTCCATTTCCCAGAGGGCCGGCATCTCGTATGGCACCACATGCTTCACATAAGTTTCAAAGTCAAAGACGTCAATCTGCCAGGGCGGGACATCGGAGCGATAGTAATTGTTGGGGTTGTGGATGACCCGGATCGTGGAAGGCGGGGACAGGGGAGGATAGGTTTCAGCCAGGAGGCTTACGGATGGGGAAGGGCTCTGAGGGAGCGAGATGGTCTCACCTGATGCTTCAAATTCTGCGACCAGAACTCTCCCGCTGTGGCGGAAAGCCAGGAAACGGCCGTCAGGTGAGAAGAGGGGAGAGCTATCCTCGCCGGGGCCTTCAACCAGAGGCCTGAGGTTTTCCCCTGTGGCATCAATGGCCCAGATATCGGCTGCTTCGGATGTCCCGGCACCCAGCGGGCACCGCCCAAACGCAATGAAACTCCCATCGGGATAGATGGAGATGCCATCCAGGACCTCCCCCTCCAGCTCCAGGAGAATCCGGGCTGAGGGAGGGGATACGGTTACGAGCCAGAGCTGGGATCTGAACGGCTCTGAGGAAGCGGCGAGCGCAGCCTTCAAGCCATCCGGCGTCCAGGAAACGGCTCCGCTGTAGCGGGCGTGGAACAGGGGGATTTCCTCCCCTGTGGCTCTATCTCTGAGGTAAACGGTGGAGCCTTTCCTGAAGATGGCGTGGCGCCCGTCAGGGGAAACGTGTTCCTGCTGGGGTGGAGGCCAGGAAAACGCGCCTTTGACCGTTATCCTGCGGGTTTTGAAGTCCATCTCCTGGTAGGAAGCCTCGCCCCTGTCCGACAGGCTGACGAAGGAAAGCTTCCGTCCATCGGGGGATAGGGATGGGAAGAAAGCATTGTCGGATATCTTGATGGAAAGCTTCTGGCGGGGGTAAAAAGCATACACTTCCTGGAGCAGTTGGGCCTTATCCCCGACCCTTACCTCCCGTCCTGGCCTCGCTATGAGGAGAAAGGAACTATCAGGAGCCCACGCGATCGGATAGCCTGCTTCAGCCTGAATCGGTGGGCTGTAATGGCCTGAAAAGGCGAGGAAAAGGGATAAAACTGCTGCGAGTAACTTCTCCTTCATTTTGGGAGGATGACCCCGGCGCTCGGTCCGGGTCCAGCCAGACTGCGGACGCCGGGGCCCATCCTGGTGTGGTAGCCGACAGGGTTACAGCTTTACAACGTTAACGGCCTGGGGGCCTTTGGGGGTTTCCTGGATGGAAAACTCCACCCGGTCGCCTTCCTCAAGGTTGCGGAAGCCTTCCCCCACGATGGCCGTGTAGTGGACGAAGACGTCCCTATCTGAGCCGTCGGGCTTGATGAAGCCGTAGCCCTTGACACGGCTGAACCACTTGACGGTTCCTGTGGTTCTGGTACCCACTGCTAACCTCCATCTCTCTGAAATTTCTTCCGGTCAATCCCCCCTTAAGCCCCCCTGCTAAGGAAAAAACCGCCGGCCTCTTCCCCCCGGCGGCTCCCGCTGGAGTGATAAGAGAAGATCCAACCGGTTGATGGAATTATAAGCCAACTTTTCCCCCTTGTCAAATTTGATTGATGGAGCTGAAGGCCCGGGGAGCACTCAGCCAGCAATTCCTGGCTCACGGGGGCGCTGGATGCGGATGAGCGTTGTAGTAGACCCAGAAAGCCGTATGCAGAAGGGAAGCCACGGCGAGGATGAAGCCGTTTTCCCGGAGCCTGTCCCTTTCCCATGCCCTCGTCGCTACAAATGAGGCCAGAACATTCAAGGGTATCCCTGCGCAGGCGAAAAGGTCCCAGTCCTTCCGCCCACCATAATCCGGATTCCAGGTCCAGGTGAAAAGCAGGTAGAAGGCGGCTGCCAAGGCGAGGAAAAGCATCAGCTCTTTCTCCTCTTTCTGTGCCTTGCGGATGGCCTCTCTCCAGAGAAGGGCCACTATGAGCAGGCCGAAAGGAGCCACAAGAAGCTGCTCGTTCACGATGTCCAGCAGATGCCCCCAGGAGAACATGGTATAATGCTCCCATTCCGTTTCGGTGCGGAAGAGAGGCACAAACCAGCGCCTGTCGGCCCCGCCGGGAAAATCCACACCGAGGAGGGCATCTATCCCGTGCTTACCCGATTCCATGAGAGCTACCACCGCAGAGGCCACTGTTAGCGGAATCGCCGCGAATTTGAGCCAGTATCGCCACGGTCGGCCCCTGATCAGGGCAAGAACTGAAGGCCAGAGGGTTATGGTGGAGGGATGGAAAGCGTTGGTCAGGGAAAGGATCAGGATTGGCCAGAAGAGGCTCAGGCGGCCCCTGAGGAAGCAGATCCCGGCCCAGAGGTAAGCAATTATTCCGGTGGGAATTATGGTGTAGCTTTCAATGTAGCCGAAGAAAAGTTGCATATAGCCCCCGGTGGCAATGAAAGCCCAGATGAAGAGCTTTTCGGAGCGATCCCGGCCGATTTCCCGGGCCAGGCTGACCAGGAGCTGAAGGAAGATGACTCCGGAAAGCACGCTTATTACCCCGTAGACGGTGGGGACATCCCAGCCCCAGAGCTTGTTCGCGAACTCCCACGCCCTGGAGTGAATGAACACATCCAGGGGAGCCTGCCAGTTGTAAGTAAGGCGGAAATCCGGATGGGGTATGGCCTCCACGAAGATCTTCGCATCACCCCAGTTGAGGTGCCTTATGCGGAACAGCCAGAAAAGAGGTGCGCTTGCGGCTGCCAGAACCACCCGGAGCAGGATTTTGTTCCTGCGGGAGAAGCTGGCGATGCGCTGCAGGGCAGGCTCCAGCGCCCGCAAGCACCCGGCAGTTACCCGGGGCAGAGCCAGCAGGAGGCAGAGAACTCCGAACACGAACCCGGGAACGGGGCCCGGATAGGCGAAGAAAGAAACACCCCAGGCCTGCGAGGGTGGCAGGACCGGAGCGAGCATGTGCAGCAGGATGAAAGTTATGGTTATCGCCCGAACCATGAACGCAATTGCTTAAGCCTGCCGGATTTCCGTCCGCCCGGGGGCAATTCCCGGGACACGCACAGGCTCCCGGCCTTCGCCCCGGTGGAGGATGGCTTCCACCTGCCGTGGGCCGGGATCGAAAGATCCTTCCACGCTCCAGAGCAACTCCAGACCCCCGGCTTTCCCGGCCAGGGAGAACCGGTGCAGCAGGTAAACGCCTTCCCTGTAGGCGAAAGTTTCACCGTCATCCTCGTAAAGGAAACTGTTAACTTCCTGGCCTTCCGCCGGGGGATAGAGGTGCAAAGTCAGCGGATCAACGGGGCGCTGACCCACATAGTCCATGTCTGGCCCCATCGGGATGACCGCCCCTGCACGCACGAAAACGGGTATTCGCTCCAGCGGCGCTTCTGCCTCAAACTTCGCCGGCCCTTCAAAAACCGCATCGGTCCAGAAGTCATACCAGAGGCCGGGGGGAAGGTAGACCTGCCGCCGGGTTGCTCCTTCCTCCAGCACCGGGGCTACTAACAGGAAATCCCCGCACATGAACTCATCATCCAGCGTGTGGGTTGCCGAATCGTCCTGAAAGGCCAGGAAGAGCGGGCGAACGATGGGCAGACCCGTCCGGGTGCACTGCCAGAGGGCTGTGTAAAGGTAAGGGAGCAGACCATAGCGCAACCGGATGAATTCACGGTTTATGCTGAGGTAAGGTTCGCCCCAGGACCATGGCTCCTGGTCAGGGCTTGCAATATACGTGTGGGCCCGGCAGAAGGGGAAGAAAACGCTCATCTGAAGCCAGCGCGTGAAAAGCTCCCCCGTGGCGAACCCCTCAAAGCCGCCGATATCCGAACCGGTGAAGGCGATTCCCGAAAGCCCCAGATTAAGCACCATGGGCAAAGTCTGCCGGAGCGAAGCCCAATCGGAGTGGTTATCGGCAGTCCAGTGAGCCGCATAGCGCTGGACTCCAGTCCAGCCGGAGCGGGTGATGACGAAGGGGCGTCGGTCCGGGCGCAGCCTGAGCAGCCCTTCCGCTGTAGCGCGAGCCATGTTCAGGCCGTAGAGATTGTGAGCACGGCGGTGGTCGCCACCCGTGCCGTCCAGATCGTGGCGGACAGGGGCGGGCATGGTGGATCCCTTCTCTCCGAAGATTGAGGGCTCGTTCATATCGTCCCAGATGCCGTCCACCCCTGCCTCCACAAGCTCCCGGTGCAGCCCGCCCCACCATTCCCGGACACGGGGGTCAGTGAAATCGGGGAAGGCGCAGTTGCCGGGCCAGACCGGGCCGATGAAAATCCGGCCGTCGGGGTAGCGGCAGAACATGCCTCTCTCGAGCCCCTCCCGGAAGACACGGTAACGGGGATCGGCCTTCACACCGGGATCCACTATGACGACCACCTTGAAGCCCTGAGCATGAAGATCGGCAATGAGGCCGGCGGGGTCAGGGAAACGACGCTTATCCCAGGTGAAGACGCGATACCCATCCATGTAGTGGATATCAAGGTGAATGGCATCGCAGGGGACGCGGTAAGTATCCCGGAAGTCGCGGGCCAGCCGTCTGACCCTCTCCTCGGGGTAGTAGGACCAGCGGCTCTGCTGATAACCCAGGGCCCAGCGCGGGAAAAGGGGATGGCGGCTTGTCTTTTCGGTGAAGCGCTCCAGGAGCTCGGCCACGGTGGGAGCGCTGAAGAAGAAATACCCTGCCGCCTCGTCCTCCACCTCCACAATCATAGCTTCCGGGTCCGTTTTACCCAGGTCAAAGCGGCTCCGGGTTGAATTTTCCAGGAGCAGGCCGCAGGCCTGCTTCCCTCCTGAATGGAGGGTTATCAGAAATGGGACGCAGAGGTAGAGGGGATCATCGCCGGGATGGTAGGTCTGGGGGTCGGTGTTCCAGTTTGTGTAAACACCGCCGCGCAGGTCCAGGGGGGCTGCCCTTTCCCCGAGGCCGTAGAAATGGGCATCGGGGGGAATGCGCCAGCGAAGGATGATCCGCCCGTCCGCAGTCCAGCTCACCGGCCCGGTTTCCTCCGCTATCACCTCACCCGCAGGGGTCAGGAAGCGGATACGGCCGTCGGTGGAGATCCTGCAGAGGAGGCGGTCGGTGCTGAGTTCTGCCCCTTCCCCGGATTGCTCGGGTGCCTGAGCTGTCGGAGTTCCTGTCCCGCGCCTCCAGGAAACCTGCAGGAGGTCGGGAGCAACCGCTCTGACTGTAAGCGAAGCGTGGGAGAAAACGCAGTGCAGCGCATCCCCCTCCCTCTGAGCCGAGAGGAGCTGGCCGGGGGTCGCCACAACCGGCCCGGGGGGTGGGAAAGCTCCCGGCGGGATGGACAGGCGGCGCAAAAAGGCCAGGAGAAGGGGCAAACCCCGCAGAGGGCGCTGAGGATCGGCGAACTTCGCCTCAACCCAGCGCGTTCGGATTGCGTGAACCACGCCATCCCAGGTGGGCCTTAGCCCGACCGTCCGAATCCCCTCTATGAGCAAGAGCAGCGGGTTGCTCATCGTAGCACCCTCCCAAAAGGCGCTCAGCTTCCATAATGGCGGATCAGGTCAAGGATGGAGGGGTCGTCGGGGAAAGAAGGGGTGAGGGCGGTGGGACTCCAATCGTATTGGGTGATAATGCCCCTTGGATCAATCTCCAGGCGAGCGAAACCGACCACCCGCCCGGCATGGCCCGGGGAAGGCTTTTCCGCTACGACCGAAAGGGAAGAATTGGCCTCATTCCAGAATGGACCAGGATTCTGGCCTGAAACTCCTCCCCAAACCACAAGGTCAACCCCTCTCTCGGCTCCGAGCTTCCTGGCAATCTCCTCTCCGGTATGGGCAAGCACGATGATTACATCCGCCTGCTCGGTCAACTCCTTCAGGTAGCGCCTGCCGGTATCCAGGGGGTCAAGGATGCGGAAGCCGGGAATGGGCTGGACGGGGACGCCTGTGAGGCCTAATATAGCTACCCGGTGGCCCTTGATTTCCAGGATAACGTAAGGCGAAGCCAGGAGCCTGCCATCGCTCTTGAGGACATTGGCCGACAGGACGGTGAACTCAGCGGCGGATATGAGCCTGGCGAGGGCTTCCTCTCCCAGGGTCAGATCCTTCTCCCCGAGGACCGCCGCCGAGTAGCCCATGAGGTTCATGGCCTCCACAATGATGAGGCTCCCGGTCTTCCTGGTCAGGGGGATATCGCTCCAGAAAGAGTCGCCCGCATCCAAGAGCAGGACATCCTCATATCTCCTGCGCACTTCCTTCACGAAGGAGGCCCGACGGGCCAGCCCGCCTATTGGTGGGTTTCAGCCGCACGGGAAGATGTAGCCCCAGGTGTCATTTGTGTGGAGGACAACCAGCTCC
>DAOUCW010000292.1:0-5511 GCA_034431695.1 Anaerolineae bacterium
ACCGCCTGGCCATAACCGCCACCAAATCCATGGTCGGGCACCTGCTGGGGGCTGCCGGAGCTATCTCCTCCCTCGCAGCCGTCCTCTCCATAAGAGATGGCATAGTCCCACCAACCATAAACCTGGAAGAGCCCGACCCCGAATGCGACCTGGATTACGTCCCCAATGTGGCCAGGAAGATGGAAGTGAGGCGGGCCATGGTGAACGCCTTCGGCTTCGGGGGACAGAACGTGGCCGTGATCTTCGGAAAATACCAGCGGTGAGATGAGAGACCTGCAACTGATCTCGGTCAGGAAAGAGCTGAGAGCCTTCACCCTCTGGCTGGCTGAGGATCCCTCGGGCAGAAGATTCTACTGCTTCAGCCTGAAGCCCGTCCTCGCTTCCGACCCCGAAGTGAGAGAAGTCCTGGCCAGAAGCCTTGAACCTTTCCGGGGACTGGAGCATCCCTCCATCGTCCATTTCCACGGCGTCCGCGAAACGGGAGGATTCTGGGCCATTTACGATTACGCCGAAGGCGAACTCCTCTCCGAAGTCCTGAGCTCAAGGGGCAGGCTGGCCCCGGGGGAAGCTCTGAAGGTAGCCCTGCACGTGAGCGATGGCCTCGCCGAACTCCACAGGAAGGGGCTGGTCAACGGAGGCATCTCCCCGGATGAGATCCTCCTTTCAAGAGAGGGAGAGGTCAGAATCCTGGGGGCAGGCCTGACCCAGGCCCTCTACCAGCTCGGTTCCCCCTACAGGATATGGCTCGATCCCCGCTGGATAGCCCCTGAGATGCAGAAGGGTGGCCAGCTGACCCCCGCAGCCGATGTCTATTCCATCGGCCTGCTCCTCCAGTGGATGAGGGAAAGCCTTCAGATCGTTCCCTTTTCCCCGAAGCTTGAGGAAATGATCGGGGTATGCCTTTCTCCTGAGCCACGCGCCCGCTACCGGAATGCCCACATAGTCAAACAGCTCCTGGCGGAGGAACTCGGTCGCGAGGAAGAGGCTGCGGAAGCTCCCGAAGAGGTTGAGGAGGAAACCCTTGACTGGGTAGCCCTCCTCCTGGGGGCCATAGCTCTGCTGGCAGTTGTCGGAGTTGTGATCCTCTGGACGATAGTCTATTACATTTACGCGGGGGCCCTTTGAAGCCCACAGAACTCTTGCGGAGGGATAACCCATGGAGATTTTCCTTGACACCGCCAAAATAGATGAAATCCGCCACGCCGCTGAGTTAGGAATAATAACGGGGGTCACCACAAACCCCACCCTCATGATGCGAGCCGGAACTTCCAATTACAAAGCCGTCGTCCAGGAAATTTGCTACATAGTTCAGGGCCACATAAGCGCAGAGGTCACTTCCCTCAAAGCCGATGAAATGGTGGAGCAGGCCAAGGAGATCGCCTGCTGGTCGCCATACGTGGCGGTCAAGATCCCGGTTTTTGAAGAGGGGCTCAAGGCCATAAGCCGCCTGGCCTCCCTGGAAGATGATGAACTGGAGCCCATAGCCGGGAAGGTCTGCAACGGATGCCCCTGGCTGGGCAAATGCTCCACGCCCATAGAAGAAGCGAGGGATATCGTGAGGACCTGGGGGATCCGCACGAATGCCACCCTCGTGTTCTCGGCCAACCAGGGGCTGCTGGCAGCCGTTGCCGGTGCTTCCTACGTCTCCCCCTTCATCGGGAGGCTCGATGACGCTGGCCACGAGGGTATGAGGGTGGTGGCGGAGCTGGCCGAAATCTTTGATAAATATGGCTTTGAAACCGCCATAATAGCCGCATCCATCCGGCACCCCCGCCACATCACCGAGGCAGCCCTGGCCGGTGCCGACATCGCCACAGTCCCCTACGACGTCCTAATGAAAGCCATCCAGCACCACTTCACCGACGTGGGCATAAAGAGGTTCATGGAAGACTGGGAGAAGGTCAAAAGCGCCAGGCCATGAGCGAGGAACTCCGGAAACTCCCCAGCGTGGATGAACTCCTGCGGAGCGAAATCCTTTCCCCCGCCGTGGAAGAATACGGGCGGGAAAGGGCCGTTGAAGCGGCGAGGGAGGCGGTGGACCGAGCCCGCAGGAGGATCCTGGCCGGCGAGAGCTGTCCGCCCTTTGAGGAAATAGCCGCGGAAGCCAGGGCAATCCTCCTGAAAGCGTTCACCCCCTCCCTGGTCCCCGTCATAAACGCCACCGGCGTCATCATCCACACGAACCTGGGCCGGGCCCCCCTGAGCGCCGAAGCGAGGGCGGCAATGGAAGCGGTGGCGCGGGGCTACTGCAACCTGGAATTTGACCTTGAACAGGGACGCCGTGGCTCCCGCTACGTCCATGCCGAGGAACTCCTCACCCGCCTGACGGGGGCAGAAGCAGCCCTGGTGGTGAACAACAACGCCGGGGCGGTATTGCTCATCCTATCGGCTCTGGCCAGGGGCAGAGAAGTGATAATCTCCCGCAGCCAGCTCGTGGAGATAGGCGGTGGCTTCCGCATCCCCGATGTCATGCGCCAGAGCGGGGCTATCCTGGTGGAAGTGGGCACCACGAACCGGACCTACCTCAGGGACTACGAAGAAGCTGTAACCGAAAACACCGCCCTCATCCTCCGAGCGCACCGGTCCAACTTCCGGATCACCGGATTCATCCACGATGTCCCCCTGGAGGAGCTGGCATCCCTTGCCCACCGCCACGGCCTATACCTCATGGACGACCTGGGGAGCGGGGCGCTCTTAGATACCTCCCGCTACGGCCTGGCCCACGAACCGATGGTCCAGGAGAGCATCGCCGCCGGAGCCGATGTGGTCTGCTTCAGCGGGGACAAGCTCCTCGGAGGGCCTCAGGCCGGGATAATCGTGGGCAGGAGGGAGATAATTGAGCGCCTCCGGAAGTTCCCCCTGACCAGGGCTCTCCGGGTTGACAAGATAACCCTCGCCGGCCTGCAGGCCACCCTCCTCCACTACCTGAAAGGCGAGGCCGAGCAGAAGATCCCCATCTGGCGCATGATCTCAGCCGACCCGGCGGAGATCAGGCGCAGGGCACAGCGCTGGGCCAGACAGCTCCGCCAGGCCGGCTTCAGGGCCGAAGTCATTGAAGGCCGCTCGGCTGTAGGGGGAGGAAGCCTCCCCGGTGAGACCCTCCCGACCTGGCTCCTGGCCCTGAAGGGCCCATCGCCCGATGCCGCGGCCCGCGCCCTGCGGAACCACGCTCCCCCCATCATCGCCCGCATTGAGGAAGACCTGCTCCTCTTCGACCCCCGCACCGTCTTCCCCGAGGAGGAGGAAATCCTGCTGCGCGGCATAAAGACCACAATCGCTCCATGAGATTGCAACCGGGGAGTAACGAGAAAACGGCGCCCGGGACGCAACGTGCCGGGTGCCTCTTTTTAAATTCGCCTTTCCTGTGGTATAATCTCACGCGCTCTGGAAACTCACGATAAGGAGCGAGGCTGATGGCTTCTCACCGCCCTTTGTGGCGAACCTCCATAACCACCTTTGAACCCAACGTTATCCGCATCCGGGGCTATGCCATTGAGGAAATCATAGACAAGCTCTCCTTCGGCGACGTCTTCTACCTCCTGGTCAAAGGGGAAGTCCCCCGGCGCAACGAAGGGAAGCTGGTGGAAGCGATCCTGGTTTCCTGCTGCGACCACGGCTTCCTCGCCCCATCAGTGAACGCTGCCAGGTTCGCTGCCTCCAGCGGAGTCCCCCTCCCCCAGGCAGTAGCCGCAGGACTGTTAGCCATCGGAAAATACCACGGCGGAGCCATTGAAGATTGCGCCTTCCTCCTCAAGACCATTGCCGAAGCCGAATCCCCACAGGAGGAAGCCCGCAGGATCATCCGGGACAAGCTCTCCAGGGGAGAACGCATCCCCGGTTACGGCCACCCCATCCATACAGCCGACCCCCGCATCGGTGCCCTGCTGAAAAAAGCCCAGGAACTGGGGTTTGCCGGAAGTTACGTTGAGCTGGCCTTTTCCGTGGAGAAGATCCTGCAGGAAGAGGCGGGCAAACCCATCCCGATCAATGTGGATGGAGTGATAGCGGCGCTCATCCTGGAGATGGGTTTTGACCCGCGCATGGCCTCGGCCTTCTTCCTCATATCCAGGACCCTGGGCCTCGTGGCCCACGTTTACGAAGAAACGGTGAGGGAGCGGCCCTTCCGAACAGTCCCGGAGGAGGACATCCTCTACGATGGCCCCCCGCCGCGCCCTCTGGACTTTCCACCGAATCCATGAAAGGGAGGTAACGCTATGGATTTCAGCTGGAGCGAAGAGGAAAAACTCTGGCGCAACACCGTGAGAGATTTCGCCCAGACGGTCATAGCTCCCAGGGCGAGGGAAATTGACACCGAAGAGCGCATCCCCGAAGACATCATCAAAGGCATGGCCGAACTCGGCCTCCTGGCCCTGACCGTCTCCGAAGAATACGGAGGGATGGGAGCATCGTGGACCATGGCCGCCATCGCAGCCGAGGAGCTCGGCCGGGCCGACGTGAGCCTCGCAGTGCCGGTCCTCTACCTGGTAGAGGCAGCCTGGGGCTTCATTTTCGACCGCTACGGCACACCTCAGGCCAAGGAGGAATTCCTCCCCAGAGTCACGAAGGGCGAAGCCTTCCTGGGGATCGCCACCACTGAACCCGAGGGAGGATCCGACATCCTGGGCGCCTGCCGGACGAGGGCGGTCAAGGACGGCGACTTCTGGGTCCTGAACGGGGAAAAGGTCTACATAAGCGGCGTTCTGGAATCCCTGCGCTGGGGAGGGATACACCTGACCCTGGCCCGAACCGATTTCCGCCCCGAAGCCGAGCACAGAGCCTTCACCTTCTTCGCCGTCCCCCTCAAGGACACGCCGGGGATAACCACCACCCGCTTCGTGGACATGGGCAGGATGGGCATATCCACCGGCGGCTTCCACATGGACAACGTCCGCATCCCCGCGCACTACATGGTCGGGGAACTGAACAGGGGCTTCTACCACGCGATGGAGGGCTTCACCGCGGCCCGCGTCCTCATCGGAGCCACCTGCATCGGCGCCACGGAGGCCATCTTGGAGATGGGGATCAAGCACATAAAGGAGCGGAAAGCCTTCGGTCGGCCCCTCGCCTCTTACGAGGGGATTCAGTTCCCCATGGCCGAGCACTACACAAACCTGGAGCGGAACCGCCTGCTGGTCTACAAGGCTGCCTGGATGTTAGACAAGCTCTACCAGGAGAAAGCTTTCACCCACCACGATACCGCCCTCATCGCAGCAATGGTCAAATTGAGGGCGCCCATTGACGGCTTTGCCGCCATGAACGAGGTGGCCGACTGGTTCGGGGCGCTGGCCTACACCAAAGAAGCGCCCATAGAGATGGCCATAAGGGGGATCCGCTCCTACTCCATCGGCGCAGAGGGTGCCCAGAACATAATGCGCCTGATCATCGCCCGCGAGATCCTGGGGCCGGAGTTCCTACCCTACAGGCAATGAGCCGCTTCAGGCTGCTCCTGGACGGTGAAATAGACGCCGAAGAGTGGGACGAATTCACCCGCACTGCCCCCTACGGCCACCT
>DAOUCW010000293.1:0-9960 GCA_034431695.1 Anaerolineae bacterium
GGCGAACTCCACTGCATCGGCGCCACGACCCTGGACGAATACCGCAAATACATTGAAAAGGACGCCGCCCTGGAGCGCCGCATCATGCAACTTGAAATTGAGCGCCAGGCCCTCCTCAAGGAATCCGATGAAGCCTCCCGCAAGCGCCTTGAAAAACTGGAGGAGGAACTGGCCAACCTGAAGGAAAAAGCGGCTGCTCTGCGCGCCCAGTGGCAGCGGGAGAAAGAGGCCATCCAGGCCATCAGGGAGATAAAGGAGCGCATTGAGAGGGTCAAGCTGGAGATTGAGCAGGCCGAGCGCCGGGCCGACCTGGAAACTGCTGCCCGCCTCCGCTACGGTGAGCTGATCCAGCTCGAACGGGAACTGAAAGAGAGAGAAGCACGCCTGGCCGAAATCCAGAAAGACCAGCGCCTCCTCAAGGAAGAAGTGGATGAAGAAGACATCGCCGAAGTGGTCTCCCGCTGGACCGGGATTCCGGTGGCCAAACTGATGGAAGGGGAGATTGAGAAGCTCCTGAAGATGGAGGAGCGACTCCACCAGAGGGTGGTCGGTCAGGATGAGGCTGTGCGGGCAGTGGCCAATGCTGTCCGGCGTGCCCGTGCAGGCCTCAAGGACCCCAACAGGCCCATCGGGAGCTTCCTCTTCCTGGGGCCTACCGGCGTGGGCAAGACTGAGCTCGCCCGCGCCCTGGCCGAATTCCTCTTTGATGACGAGAACGCCATGGTGCGGATTGACATGAGCGAATACCAGGAGAAACACACCGTCGCCAGGCTCATAGGAGCTCCTCCGGGCTACGTCGGCTACGAGGAAGGTGGCCAGTTGACCGAGGCCGTGCGCCGCAGGCCCTTCAGCGTCATACTCTTTGACGAAATAGAGAAGGCCCATCCCGAAGTCTTCAACGTCCTCCTCCAGCTTCTGGATGACGGTCGCCTGACCGACGGCCAGGGCCGCACCGTGGACTTCCGGAACACCGTGGTCATCATGACCTCCAACATCGGAAGTCACTGGATTAAAGAGCTGGGGCCTGAAGCCGCCAGGGATAAAGTCCTGAAGGAGCTGGACCGTCATTTCCGGCCGGAATTCCTGAACCGGATTGATGAAATCATAATCTTCCATGCCCTGACCCTGGATCACCTCTACCAGATCGTGGACATCCAGATGCGCCGGATCAGGGAACTTCTGGCTCAGCGGAAGATGGAGATAGAACTGACCGACGGAGCCCGCCGCTTCCTGGCGGAGAAGGGATACGACCCCGTATTCGGGGCCAGACCACTGAAGCGGGCCATCCAGCGTTACCTCCTGGACCCCCTGGCCCAGGCCATCCTTGAAGGCCGCTTCATGGAGGGCGACCGCATAATAGTTGAGGTTGACGGAGATAAACTGGCCTTCCGGAAGGCGTAAACTGTGCCGAAACAGGGGCGAACCCTCTGCGAGGCGAGCTGCGCAGCAGAGGGTTGCCCCTTTATCTTGCCCGATCAGGGCAGCGAGTAGTGCTCCGATAGGATCCTGCGCCCGGCAGGGCCTTTCAGGAATTCCAGGAGTTTGAAGCCGGCCTCGCTGCGGGCCAGTGCATAGGCTGGCAATTTCAGGGGATAATCCGAAGAGAAAACATCTTTCCCTTCCACCCGAACTGGCTTGACCTTCCCGCTCAGCCAGGCCGCGGAAACGTAACCGAGCGTCCCGGTCCTTAAGGCCACATAATCAACCAGGCTCTGGCTTGAGGGCATTATCACGGCGGCCGGAGAAAGCCTCTCCCCTTTCATCACGTTCTCTTCAAAGAAAGCCCTCGCCCCTGAACCCTCCTCCCGGCTCACGATAACAACGTCCCCGCTACCCCCCACGAGGCTCCAGTCCCACACATAACCGGCGTAAATGCGCCTCAACTCTTCCAGGGTCAGGGAATCAACCGGGTTGCCCGGATGGACCACGATGGCCAGGGAATCTCTGGCGATAAGGGTGGCTCCTTGCACGGGGACGGAGACTATGGCCAGGTCAAACTGGCCCGCTTCAAAGCCCTTTGCAATGAAACTGCTGGGGCCATCGGTCACTTCAAGGCTCCAGAGGCCTGTCCGCACGATTTCCTCCACAAGTGGGCGGAAAGAAGTGCAGACGCCCACCTTCAGAGGCGCGGAAGGTTGGGGGCGAGGGGGGAGGCAGGCTCCTGCCGCAATGCTAAGGAAGGAGAAGGCCCAGAAGACCCAGCGCCAGGCAGTATAGAGCGAAGACATAGAGCCTCCTGCGTCTGACGAAGGAGAAGAGGAAGGCAATGCTGAGGTAGCCGCTCGCCAGAGCGCTGACGAACCCCACGAAAAGGATCAGCCACTGGCTCTGCCATCCTCCCGACAGGGTTAGATCCAGCAGCTTCTTGGCCCCGGCCCCGAAGATAACCGGCACTGCCAGGAGGAAACTGAAGCGCGCCGCTTCACTCCGATCAAGCCCCGTCAGAATGCCTGCCGTTATGGTGGAGCCCGAGCGGGAAATCCCGGGGGTTATGGCTAAGGCCTGGAACAGGCCGATGAAAAGGGCTTCCGGCCAGCTCAACCTCTCCATCCGCTTGCGCGGGTTCATCCTCAGCTCCGCTACAACCAGGAGCAAAGCTGTGCCCATGAGAGCCATTGAAACCAGCTTTGGGGAAGAGAAAAGGCTCTCGAAGAAATCGCCCAAAAGAAGCCCTGCCAGCACAGCAGGGATAGTTCCCAGGAGAATAAGCCAGCTTAAGTAAGCCAGAGATGACCTCTCCCCGGCAATTATGCTCCTGAGCCAGGCCTTTGCCAGGGCCAGGATCTCCGAACGGAAATAGGCCAGAACAGCCACCAGAGTCCCCCAGTGCACCACCGCATCAAAAGTCACAGAAGGAATGGGCCAGCCTAAAAGGTGCGGGATGAGGACTAAGTGGCCGGAGCTGGACACAGGCAGGAATTCCGTTGTCCCCTGAAGCACTCCCATCGCTGCAGCCTGGAATGGGTCCATCAATATCCCCTCTCAGGAAGGTGTCTCCTCTCGCTTGTATGAAGCCAGAAATTCCTCACGGAACTGGGCGAAATTGCCCTCAAGGATCGCTTGCCTTATGCCCCTGACCAGGTTCACCATGAAGTGGACATTGTGGATGGTCGCCAGGATCGGGGCGAGGATCTCCTCGGCCTTGAAGAGGTGGCGGAGGTAAGCGCGGGAAAAGTTGCGGCAGGTGTAGCAACTGCAGGAAGGATCCACAGGGTTCGGATCACGGGCGTAGGCCGCATTGCGGATGTTTATCTTCCCCTCGCGGGTGAAAAGGGTGCCTGTCCGCCCCATCCGGGTGGGGAGGACACAGTCAAAGATATCAATCCCTCTCGCTATGCCTTCGAAGAAATCCTCCGGAGCACCAACCCCCAGGAGGTGCCTGGGTTTATCTCGCGGCAGAAGCGGGACCACAACCTCCACCATCTCCCAGGTCTTCTCCTTCGGTTCGCCTACCGACAGCCCTCCGATGGAGAAGCCATCAAAGTCAAGGGAAGCTATGAACCTGGCGCTCTCCCGGCGCAGGTCGGGGAAAATCCCTCCCTGTATTATGCCGAAAAGGGCCTGATCCCTGCGCCGGTGAGCCCTGAGGCAGCGCTCAGCCCAGCGGTGAGTTCTCTCCGTCGCTTCCCTGACGTATTCCTTCTCCAGCGGTGGGGGGCACTCATCAAGGCAGGTGATGAAATCGGCTCCCAGAAGCTCCTGGATTTCTATGGCCTTCTCCGGCGTCAGAAGGTGCATGGACCCATCCAGGTGGGAGCGGAAGAGAACGCCTTCCTCGGTGAACTGGCGGAAGGATTCAAGGCTGTAAATCTGGAATCCACCGCTATCGGTCATTATGGGATGAGGCCAGGCCATGAAGCGGTGGAGCCCCCCGAGTTCGGCGATCAGCTCGGGGCCGGGCCTCAGGTAAATGTGATAGGTATTGGCCAGGATGAGGGTTACCCCGAGCTCCTCCATCTCCCTGGGGGTAAGAGCCTTAACAGTAGCCTGGGTCCCGACGGGGGCGAAGACCGGCGTGGGAATCTCCCCGTGCGGTGTCCGTATCACCCCGGCTCTTGCCCAGGTCCGCTCATCTTCTTTGACGATCACAAACTCAAAGGGATCCCGCACCTCTTCTCACCCCTTGCCGTCCGTTTCTCCCAAGATACCAGACCTCCGCCATTGTGTCAAATCCACTTTGGGGTATAATATCAACCGGTGGAGGGTGAAGTGAAGGACAGGGAACTCACCCCTGTGCGTGCTCAATACCTCAAGATAAAGCGCCAGTATCCCGATGCTATCCTCCTCTTCCGCCTCGGGGACTTCTACGAGACTTTTGACGAAGATGCCAGGATCGTCTCCGAAGTATGCAACATCGTCCTGACCTCTCGCCCGGTTGGGAAGGGGCAGAGGGTTCCCCTGGCCGGTGTCCCCCATCACTCCCTTGAGGCCTACCTGGCCAAACTCATCGCTGCCGGCTACAAGGTGGCCATATGCGAGCAGTTGAGCGATAAGCCCATAGGCGGCCTCGTGCCCAGGGAAGTGGTGAGGGTGGTAACCCCGGGCACGATAGTAGAGCCCGGCTTGCTGGAAGACAAGCGCAACAACTACCTGGCCGCCGTCGTCCTCGAGGGGAAAGGGGCAGGCCTCGCTTACGCCGACATCACCACCGGGGAGTTTGCCGCCACCCAGATAGAATCCGATGACCCCCTCCTGGCCCTGCGGGAGGAACTGGAGAGGCTCCGCCCCGCCGAAATCATCGCTGACCAGGCCATCCGGAAGGAACTGGAAGGGCTTGGCCTCAGTGCTCACATCACCCCTTTTGAATCCTGGCATTTTGAACTCGGGAATGCCCGCCAGGCTCTCCTCGACCACTTTGAAGTGGCCACTACCGACGGTTTCGGCCTGGAGGGAAAGCCTCTGGCCCTCAGGGCAGCCGGGGCCATAATCCAGTATCTGAGCGAAACCCAGAAAAACGCCCTCCGCCTGCTCACCTCCCTCAAAACCTACTCCACATCCGATTTCATGATCCTCGACCCCGCCACCAGGCGGAACCTGGAGCTTTCGGAAACCATAAGGGGCAGGGAGAAGAAAGGTTCCCTCCTCTGGGTTCTGGACCAGACCAGGACCCCCATGGGGGGAAGACTCCTTCACCGCTGGGTCAATCAACCTCTCATCAGGATTGAGGAGATCAACCGGAGGCTTGACGCCGTTGAAGCCCTCTACAGAGATACCATCCTCAGGGCCAGGGTCAGGGAACTGCTGAAACAGGCATCGGACCTGGAAAGATTGGTGGGAAGGGTGAAGCAGGGGATAGCAAATCCGAGAGATCTTCTCGGAATCCGGAAAACGCTGGAAACTGTGGCGCAGATCCGGAAGACTCTTGAGGAGAAAGGACACCCCTCGCTTCAGCCCCTCCTCCAGAAACTGGATCCCGTTCCGGAAATTGTTTCCCTCCTCGCCCGCGCCATAACCGATGATCCACCGGCTGCACTGGGTGCCGGGGGAGTGATAAAGCCCGGATTTTCCCGCGAACTGGACCAGATCATTGAGGCATCGCGCAACGCCAAAGAGTGGATTGCCCGGCTGGAAGCCAGGGAGCGCCAGCGCACAGGGATCAAGAACCTCAAGGTCGGCTACAACAAAGTCTTCGGTTACTACATTGAGGTGACCAAATCAAACCTGAGTGCCGTCCCCCCCGACTACATACGCAAGCAGACCCTGGTCAACGCCGAGCGCTTCATCACCCCCGAGCTCAAAGAATACGAGGCCCTGGTCCTGAACGCTGAGGAGAGGATCGCCGAGCTGGAGGCCCAGCTTTTCAGGGAAATATGCCGCGAGGTGGCTGCGGAAAGCTCCAGGCTCTTGAACACAGCCTCAGCTCTGGCAGAGCTGGATGTCTACGCCTCCCTGGCAGAAGTGGCCGAGAGGAACGGTTACGTCCGCCCGATAGTGGACGAAAGCGACGAAATCCACATCATTGAAGGGCGCCACCCCGTGGTGGAACTCACCATAAACGAACCGTTCGTCCCCAACGATGTCCACCTCACACCGGAGGAGCGCATCCTGGTTATAACGGGCCCCAACATGAGCGGCAAGAGCACCTACATCCGCCAGGTGGCCCTCATAGTCCTGATGGCTCAGATAGGTTCCTTCGTTCCGGCCAGGGAGGCTCGCATAGGAATAGTTGACAGGATTTTCACCCGCATAGGGGCGCAGGATGAAATCGCTGCGGGTCAATCCACCTTTATGGTGGAAATGGTGGAGACGGCCAATATCCTCCACCATGCTACCCCCAGAAGCCTCATCATACTGGACGAGATAGGACGGGGGACAAGCACCTACGATGGTATCTCCATAGCCTGGGCCGTGGCGGAATACATCCACAACCACCCCAACCTCCGCTCCAGGACGCTCTTCGCCACCCACTACCACGAACTGACGGAGCTGGAACGCTTCCTCCCCCGGGTCCGCAACTACAACGTGGCCGTGAGCGAAGAGGGTGGGAGAGTGATATTCCTGCACAAAATAGTCCCCGGAGGAGCCGATCGGAGCTATGGCATCCATGTGGCCCAGCTGGCGGGACTCCCCAAGCCTGTGATCCACCGGGCGGAGGAGATCCTCAGAGACCTGGAGAGCAACTCTCATCCTGCCGCCATCCGCCCGAGGGCCCCAAAAGCCACCCAGCTACCCCTCTTCTCCCTCTCCCATCCGGTCCTGGAGGAAATCAAAAACCTGGACATTGACTCCATGACCCCCCTTGAGGCCCTCAACAAACTCTACGAACTAAAGCGCAAGCTCAAGGGGACTTAAGTACTATTGCAAGGACGAGAACATTCCGGTAAAATCCCGCTGGAGGCGAATATGGCGGACTTGGAAGTTCTCGTTTTCATGGAGAGGCTTGGGCGTTCCCTGCTGAAGCTGGACCTTTTGAAATTCTTCAGCCGGAACCCGAACATCCGGGACACAAGCGCAGGGATTGCCCTGAGGGTTGGCAGGGATAAAGATGCAGTGGCAATGGAACTGTATGACCTATACCTCCTCGGGGTTCTGGAGCGGGAGGAAATTGATAACACCTGCGTTTACTATTTGACCCCTGAGGAGAACTTCCGTGAAATTTTAGCCCGCGCCCTTTCCGGGCTCAAATTTTAATGCCGCCTTCCCGGACCGCTGGCCGCAGGATTGGCAGTCAAGCCTCTGGCTGCCGCTCTCCATTTGCCTTAAAAACACCCTTTGTGATATACTTAACCAAGCTTGAAAAACCGGATGCAGGAGGACTACAATGCCGGTGACCGTGGAGATCCCCAGAGAAACTTTCACGGGTAAAATTCGGGAAGTGACCTTAGGAGCCACCAGAGAGCAGGGAGGAACCCGCAAGAGGACCGTAACAGTAGGCGGAGAAACCACGCTCCCCTTCCTCCATTTTGAAGGAGAAATACCCCATCCCCCGGCTGTAGCTCTGGAGATAACCGATACCTTCCCCGCCGACTGGTCCCCTCTCCTCATCCAGGCCTGGGGTGAGAGCACCATGAAGGACCCGGCCCAGTGGGCGGCTAAGGCAGAAGAAGCCGGCGCCGACATCATCATGATAAGGCTTACGGGCCTTGGCTCAAACGGCCAGCCCTATCCGGCCAGCGAAGCCGCCACAATAGTCAAGAGGGTCCTGGAAGCCACCGGTCTCCCCCTCATTGTAAGGGGGCCGGGGCAGCCCGAGCGGGACAACGAACTCCTCACCGCCGTTGCCGATGCAGCTGCCGGCGAGCGCCTGGTCCTCGGCCTTTGCGAGGATAAAAACTACCGGACCATTGTGGCCGCAGCTCTCGCCAACAACCACCTCGTCATCGCCAGCACACCAATTGATGTGAACCTGGCCAAGCAGCTCAACATCCTCATAAGCGATATGAACATGCCCCTTGACCGTGTACTCATGGACCCCACTACCGGTTCCCTCGGCTACGGCCTTGAGTATACCTATTCAGTGATGGAGAGGCTCCGGCTCGCTGCCCTGCAGGGAGACCCCATGGTCCAGCTTCCGATGATCTGCTTCGCCGGGGAGGAATCCTGGCGCCAGAAGGAATCGAAAGTGGGCGAGGGTGTCCCCGAGGCCTGGGGAGACTGGGAAAGAAGAGCCATTGTATGGGAGGCCATAACCGCTACAACCCTCCTCCACGCCGGGGCCGATATTGTGACCCTCAGGCATCCAAAAACTGTTGCCCTGATCAAGCAGGAAATCCAGAAGCTAATGAACAAGGCATGAGGTTTTACCTTACGCTCTTCGGAGCCATCTTCTTCATAGGAACAGCCATTCTCGGAATCTTCAAGCCCGATCTGGTCTGGGGCAGGCCTCCGGTGCCCCTGACCAAGCCCTACCAGCAGCGTTTGCTCCGGAGGAAAAGGCTGATAGGCACCATAGTCTATGCCCTGGTGGGGCTGGCGCTTCTTCTATTGGCCCTCAAAGAGGGCAAAATCATATAACCCCACAAGAGGAGTGGAGAGATGGCGCTGACAGGACTGCAGATATACAAGCTTTTGCCCAAGACCAACTGCAAAGAGTGCGGATTCCCCACATGCCTTGCTTTCGCCATGAAGTTGGCGGCCAAGCAGGCAGAGCTTTCCCAGTGCCCCTACGTCTCCGAAGAGGCCAAGCAGGCCCTGGCCGAAGCTTCCGCCCCACCCATACGCCTCGTGACCGTGGGCGTGGGTGAGAGGAAAGTGGAAGTGGGAAACGAAATCGTCCTCTTCCGCCACGAGAAAACTTTCTACCATCCGCCCGGTATTTTCATCAAAATTAAGGACACCCAGCCCCTGGATGAAGTCCGGAAGTTCGCCCAGGAGGTCGTGAGCTACTCGGTGGAGAGGGTGGGCAGGGTCTTCTCCCCGGATGGCCTGGCCATTGAGAACGCTTCGGGGGATCCGGCTAAATTTGCCGCTTGCGTGGAAGCCGTCCGCTCCGTCGTCCCCGAGCATCCCTTCGTGCTGATTTCCGAAAACCCCACCGCCATGAAAGCGGCGCTGGAAAAGGAAGGGGGGAAGAACCCTCTGCTCTACGCCGCAACTCCTAAGAACTGGCAGGAGATGGCTCAGCTGGCGAAGGAAAAGGGTGTCCCCCTGGCTGTCAGGGCCGATGGAGACCTCTCCGCCCTGGCCACGCTGGCGGAGCAGATCAAGGAAGCTGGGGTCGAAGACCTGGTCCTTGACCCCGGGAGAGAAGATCCTGCCGGGAGCCTCGCCATCATGACCCAGATAAGGCGCCTGGCCCTGAAACAGAACTTCCGCCCCCTCGGTTACCCCATGATCACAATGCCCGGAAAGGGTGCTCAATCCCCTGAAGAAGAAGCGCTTCTGGCCGCCCAGCACATCGCTAAATACGGTGGCATAATCGTCCTCGATCACTTTGACCCCGCCATCCTCTATCCTCTCTTCACCCTCCGCCTCAACATCTACACCGATCCTCAGAAACCCATCCAGGTCAGCCCCGGTGTCTACGAAATCGGCAAGCCAGGGCCCGATTCTCCTCTCCTGGTCACCACCAACTTCTCCCTCACCTACTTCAGCGTCTCGGGTGAGACCGCTGCCAGCGGAATACCTTCCTGGCTCCTGGTGTGCGACACCGAGGGGATGAGTGTGCTCACAGCCTGGGCTGCTGGCAAGTTTGACGCTGAAAAGATCGCCAAGTCCGTGAAGCAATTCACCGTTGAGGAGAAGATCAAGCACCGCAAGATAATAATTCCGGGGCATGTGGCCGTTATCTCGGGGGAGCTTGAGGATGAACTCCCCGGCTGGGAAGTGCTGGTGGGACCGAGGGAAGCGGTGGACATACCCAACTTCCTCAAAGCTTTCTGGAGCACCAATTGAAGCATGCCGCCCATCCTGAACTTCGTAAGCCCGGCCCTTGCCCTGAAATATCTTACCCTCTGTTTCCTGACCATAACCGGGGCTATCCAGATAGCGGCGGGGAGAAGGGAGATTGAAGGTCTCTCC
>DAOUCW010000294.1:0-8780 GCA_034431695.1 Anaerolineae bacterium
AAATTCTGGAGTTTTCCAGCAATTTTTCGCCCCGCATCGGCTTCAGGTCTCTCACGGCGATTTTACCGTTGGGGCGGAAGATCTCCTGCATTTCTCCAGGCATCCGGACGGGACGGCCGCTCCTGGCATCTAAGAGGACCCAGCGGCTCCTGGCCCTCGCTATGGTGGCCCCATCACTCTGGCGGGTCAGGAGGTATTCGCGGAAGGTGCTGGCAGGCGTTATCTGACTGACCCAGGTGGTCACTTCAATTACATCTCCGTAGAAAGCCGGAGCGACATACTCAAGGATTGTGTGCTTTATGACCCAGATCCAGCCCATTTCCCGGTATTTCTCAAGGGTGTAGCCCACACTCTCCGATGCTTCCATGGCGGCCTGCTCGCAGTAGCGCAGGTAGACGGCGTTGTTCACGTGCCCGAGACTGTCAAGCTCATACAGGCGCACTTTGAAAGGCACGGTGTAGATGTTGGTCATGCCTGCTCCCTCCAGGCGAATAGCCTGTAATCAATGTCCGGGAAGGGATTGTCCAGGTGGGAAATTTCGGCGAGGAATTCTCTATCCTGGGGGGTTAATTCACCACGGCGGGCGATGGATATGAGGTGGTTGAACCGGGCAAGGTGCTGCTGGAAGCGGGCAGTGGCGTAATCCCTGGCCTGCCCTGTGCTTATGAGGAAGGGCCAGTCGCTGGCCTGCAGGAGCAGCAACTCGCGGGCCGCCTGGTTCAGGACTTCCAGCATGGGGCCGGAAGCATCGGGGTAAAGCCTCACCATTTCTTCCATTGTGCGCTCGGCATTGTGGATGAGGGGCCACATCCATTCCGTCTCCGGGTTCAGCCAGGTCCAGTGAGCGCCGCCGAGCCCCCACGAGCTTTCGGGGATGGCCATGGCTTCGGTGGGGGGATATCTTTCCAGGTAGGAAGACGGTGTGGTCAAATCCACATCCGGATCGCGCGAGAGGGAACGCAGGACCTCTTTGAGCCAGAGTATACCCTCAAACCACCAGTGCCCGAACAGCTCGGTATCGTAGGCCGAAACGATTATCCCATACTGGCCACTGTTCCGCTGGAAATTGCCGAGCCTTTCCTTGACCAGACCGCAGAAGTGCTCCACGTGGGTTCTCACCTGTCCCCGGGCCCTTTCGGGATCGTATAGCTCTTTGTGGCCCAGGTCCACCTGGGTTCCCGTCACCCTCCAGTATTTCAGGCCTGAGTGTTCGTCTTTCTTGTGGAACTCCCGGTAGAGGAAATCTCCCGGATAGCCATAGCTTGCCGACCACACTTGGAGGCCGGTGCCTTCATCTCTGCCGAAGACTGCCACCCTTGCAGCCTGAACGTAGTATGGGCGGAAGGTCGTTCCCTTGCGGACGGTGGGAAGTTCGTCGGTCTTGAGGACGAGCCTCCTCCTGGGGACACCCCCATATGGCCCCACCACATCGCCTGCCACTTTCCCCACCATCCTGCCGCCTTCTATGACGTAAGAATCGGTGAAGAAGAACTGGAGGTTCAGGTCCGCCAGGAATTCTTCAATGCCGGGCTTGTAATAGGAGTGGGTGATTGGTTCTCCGGGCCTTGGGTCCTTCATGTAGCCGGGGCGATACCCGCATTCGGGAAGCCATATCCCCCTGGGCATACGGCCCATGTGGCGGTGGTAGGTCTGGACGCCCATTTTCAGCTGGGCGTAGATGCTTGAATCCTGGTCCAGGAGGGGCAGGTAGGCGTGGGTGGCGGCGCTGGTGAGCACTTCTATGTAACCTTCATCTTGGAGGCGCCGGAAAGCCCCGAGGATGTCCTTTCCGAACCGCCCGGCAAAGCTCTCAAGTATCCCGGTATACCAGTTTTTGTAGAAAACGGCGAGGCTGGCTATGGCCCTTTCACCCCGGCTCAGGTGGATCCGGGCATCCTCATCCGCCAGCTGTATCCTCTCCTCAAGGTAAGCCACGAACCGCCTCTTCACATCCTCATCGGCCAGTTGTTCCATGAGGATCGGGGTTATTCCGATGGCGAGGTGGAAATCAACTCCTTCCTCCCGGAGGTCGTAGAGAGCGTTGAGGAGAGGGATATAAGTTTCGGCCATGGCCTCGTGGAGCATCTCCTCCCCGTGGGGCCAGCGCCCGGCCATCCGGACATAAGGAAGGTGGGTGTGGAGGACAAAGGTGAAAGCCCCCTGCGACATCATTTCCTCCTCACGGCGTGCCGGCATATGAGGATGGCCGAGGCCACGACTATGCACCCTGCCGATATGAGCTGAGCCACCGGTATGCCCCAGACCCTCCAGGCATCGGGCCGCTGGAATTCAGTTATGATGCGGATCAGGGGGTAGAGGATAAAGTAAAGGCAGAGGAGGTCGCCCTCCTTGAGGCGGGAGCCGAACCGCCGGTTCACCCACATCATGAAGCCGAAAGCTATGAGGCAGAGGATGGATTCGTAGAGGAAAGTGGGGTGGAAGAGGGTGGTTTCTACAGGATATTTGCTCAGGTCGGTGAAGGGGCCGTAACGGTGGGCAGCATCTATCTTTATTCCCCACGGCAGGGTAGTGGGGTAGCCGTAGAGTTCCTGGTTGAAGAAATTGCCCCACCTGCCTATGGCCTGCCCCAGAGGGAGAACCATGGCTCCGAGGTCAGCCCAGCGGAGGAAGCTGAGTTTGGCGATGCGGGTGTAGATGAAGAGGCCCAGAATTCCCCCGGCGATGGCTCCGTAGATGGCCAGGCCCTGAAGGCCTCCCTTCCAGAAGGCGATGATGTCAATGGGGTGCTGCCGGTAGTAGTTCCAGCCGAGGCCTTCGGCGGGGCTGGAGAACACGTGGTAGAGCCTGGCGCCTATTATCCCCAGAATTATGCACAGACTCAGGGCATTCCAGACGTGGTCCGGATTATCTCCACGCCTCCGGGCTTCCCTCTCTGCCACGAAGGCTGCCACGAGGGTGCCCAGCATGAGCAGAAGCCCATACCACCTTATGGCCAGAGGCCCTATCCTGAATGCTATCGGGTCCGGAAAAAAGGGAAACATTTTGCTCCTCCTCACCCGGATTTAAGTTCAACTTTCCTCATGCTTTCCAGAGCGTGGCGAACCATGCGCTCCATATCAAGTTCCTTCTCGGCCTCAAGGATTTCGCTGAGGGCTGGCCTTGTGGCCACTTTGATGGGCATCAGAAACTGGCAGCAATCTTCACCAGGCCTGATGGATATTTCGTAGGTTCCTATGGAGCTGGCAAGCTTTATTATTTCGGCCTTGTCAAAGCCTATGAGGGGCCTCAGGATGGGCATGCTGACGGCCTGGCTTATGGCCACGATGTTCTCCAGGGTCTGGGAGGCGACCTGTCCCAGGGAATCGCCGGTGACCAGGGCGAGGCCACCTTCCATCTCCATGATTTTCTCGGCCACCCTGAGCATGAGGCGGCGGTAGAAAATGAGCCTGAAGGCCGAGGGAGCCGAGAGGACGATTTCCTGCTGGATGTCGCCTATGGGCACGATGTAAATGTAGGGTTCCATCCCCCATTCCATTAAGACCCGCACGATCTCTATGGCTTTCTCCTCGGAAGCCATCCAGTTGCCGAAGGGCTGGCTGTGGAAGTGGATCGGGACAACGCGGCACCCCCTTTTGAGGGTCAGGAACCCTGCCACCGGGGAATCTATCCCTCCCGAGAGCAGCAGCCCTACTTTCCCGCTCACCCCGACCGGCAATCCCCCTGGCCCTTCTTTTCTGGTAAAATAAATGATAGCGGAAGGATGGGTGATTTCCACATGGACGGTTACAGCCGGATTCTTCAGATCTACAGGCCTTCCGGTATAAGAGCGGACGACTTCGCCGAGCCGCCGCTCCAGCTCCAGGGAAGTCAGGGGGAAGCGCTTGTCGGCCCGGGAGGCACTTATCCGGAAGGGGCCAGGAGGGTCCTGAGGGAAATTCTTGAGGATGGCTTCCTCAATGGCTTCCAGGCTTTTGCGGACGGGCACAGCGGGGGCGAAGTAAGCGATGCCGAAAACCTTGCGCAGCCTTTCTTCCCAGGTGGACTCGCTCAGGGGAACGCTTGCCTGAACGAGGAAGCGTCCAGGGAGCCTTTCAACCCTGACGGAATCCAGGCCCTGGAATCGCCTGATGATGTTTTCGGCCAGGACCCGCTCGAAGAAGGCGCGGTTGCGTCCCTTGAGACCTATTTCGGCATAATGGACCACGGCAAACTTGCTTTCAATCATTTCGTCATGGAGCTATGAAATGCCTTCCTCCAGGAACTGGGCCGGGATAGTCATCACTCTGCTTGGCCTCGATCTGATCCTCCTGCTCGCCCTGCTTCAGCTTCTAATAATGCCCCCTGCCCCTCGTTTTGTCAAATATACCTCCCTCTCCCTGACCGCTCCGGCAAATTCGGTCGATCCTACCTCCACTCCTTTCCCCATCTCTCCGCCTTCTTCGTCCAATCCGATTGATCCCACGCCTGCTCCTTCCCCAGTTCACGCTACCCCAAAGCCTTCGCCCACGCCGCAGGTGGACAGGAAATGGATAGAGGTTTCCATAGGGCATCAGAAACTTGTGGCCTATGAAGATGGGAAGCCCGTATTTGAAGCCCTCGTCTCAACGGGGGTAGCCCGGTATCCGACGGTGACGGGGAGGTTCAGGATTTACCTCAAGCTCCTCTACACGGACATGTCCGGGCCTGGCTATTACCTGAGGAATGTGCCCTACGTGATGTATTTCTACCGGGGGTATGCCCTGCACGGGACTTACTGGCACAACAATTTCGGCCGGCCCATGAGCCATGGGTGCGTAAACCTCAGGGTGGAAGATGCCCGCTGGCTCTTTTACTGGACCGATCCCCCTGTCCCGCCCGGGGTGAACGCCGTTTACTCCTCCCCCGAAAATCCTGGCACCCTCATCATAATCTACCCCTGAGCTCCATGCCCCCGGCCGCGCGCCGGTGAGTGAATTTCAGAACAAACTTGACAAAATTAGCCATCTGTGGTTAAATGCAAAACGAAGGGCCAGCTACAGCGTGGGTAGCGGATTTGGCAAGATAGGCATGGTCTATTATAATCTTCATCTTCTCCCGCCGAGGGCGGCACGGAAGAAAGGTCCTGGGAAGCAATGGAGTTGACTATGGAGCCCAACCTGGGGGTGAGCAAATCTCAATCACAAATAAAAGCTTCTATCCTTAAGATGCTTGCTGATGCACGCGCTTTAGCGGCGGAGCTGGGGCGCCGGACAACCGGACGCCCGGAGATGGCGAAAATTGTTGCGCCATATCTGGAGCTTTTCGCCGTCCAGGCTGCTGCAGAGGAGGCTTTTTCCCCACCTTCATTGCCGGAAGCGAAAATCCGCGCCCGCCTGGACCGGGGTATTCCAGCGCTGGCTCCCGAAGACTTCCAGGTTGACCCCCATACCCTGCGGCATCTCTGGAATGATGTATGCGCGATCACGGCCCGCTACTTCCCTGACCTGGCCCCCGCACTGGAAGCCATCCAGCAGTGGCCAGACGGCCGGGAAGACGCACTGCTCTCCGCCGCGATCTATTACCTCCGCGGCGAAGCCAGCCTCCTGGCCGATGAGGCCGGGCTGGATGCTTCCCTGTTCCAGTTCGTCCTGAACAATGTCCTCCACCCCTTCCTGCGTCGCATTGCCTCGGCACTGGCCCCTCTGGTCAATCTTGAGACCTGGTATCGCCCTTACTGTCCCATCTGCGGTGGGGAGCCGGACTTCGCTGCGCTGACCAAGCCCTACGGCGCTCGCCGCCTCCTCTGCTCTCGCTGCGATTTTGAATGGCCTTATCGGCGGTCTTCCTGTCCCTTCTGCGGCAACGACAACCCCAGCCAGTTCTTATACGTTCCTTCAGAGGACGGCCTCTATCGCCTATACCTCTGCGACCGTTGCCGACGCTACCTCAAAGTCGTAGACCTGCGGGAACTCGTGGAGGAGCCTCCCCTTCCGGTGGAGCGGATCCTCACCCTGCCGATGGACTCTGCAGCACGGCAGGAGGGATATGGAACAGGCGAAACGTGAGGGGTGATCTTTTGTCCCGGCTGTATGACCTGGCCCAACAATATGGCCTGATCGCCATCTACAGTTTCGGGAGCCGGGCCGAAGAAGTGGCCGCGCGGGTGGCCGGTCGGGCTGTGGAGCCCACTCATCCGGCCTCCGACGTGGACATCGGTGTCCTTCCGGCCCCGGGACGACACCTCTCCGCCGCCGAACGGGCCGACCTGACCGTGGCTCTGGAGGATCTGCTGGATGTGGTGCGGGTGGACCTGGTCATACTGCCGGAAGCGCCGCCCTTCCTGGCGCTGGACATCGTGCGGGGCGAACTCCTCTGCACGACGGACCCGGTGGCCGAGGCGGAGTATCAACTCTACGTCCTCCGGCGGGCGGGGGACCTGGCGCCTTTTGAAAGGGAGCGCCGCCGGATGATCCTGGCCGGGGAGGCGTACTGATGGGCCCATCTCCGATTCAGGCCAAAATCGTGGCCGACCGTATTGCCTGGGTACGAAAGATGCTGGCCGGTATCCGTTCCCTTCCCCGCGACTCTCTGGCCGATTTCACCGCCGATCCCCGCACCCCGGCGGCTGCCGAATCCTACCTCCGGCGCGGCCTGGAGGCTTTGCTGGACCTGGGCCGGCATATCCTGGCGAAAGGGCTGGGCCAAGTGGCGGTAGAATACCGGGATGTTGCGCGGAGACTGGAGGAAGCAGGTGTCCTTCGCCCGCCCGAATCCACCCTGCTCTTTCGGATGGCGGGCTATCGGAACCGTCTGGTCCACTTCTACCACGAGGTGTCCGTAGAGGAACTCTATCAGGTCTGCACTCAGGGTCTGGCGGATATAGAACGGGTCCTGGCCGCGCTGGAAGAATGGCTTCGGGACCATCCCGAATACCTGGACCAGGCTCTATGAACCAAGTGTGGAAACTTTGAAGGAGGTAGGGCTATGAAGATCACTCGTAGAGAATTCCTCAAACTGACGGCCGCGGCCAGCGGGAGTTTGCTCATCCCATCCTCTTCAGCTCTGGCTTCCACTGGCATACCAGTCTTCCCCCTTCACAAAAAAGTTAAAGAAGCTGCTACTATTTGCCCCTACTGCTCCTGTGGCTGCGGTCTAATAATCGCCACGGGGCCGGATGGGCACATCATCAATGCTGAGGGCGATCCCGATAACATCACCAACCGGGGCGCGCTGGATCCCAAGCCCATCTCCGTCCGGCAGCTCTCCCAGAGCCCTCTCCGCCTCAAGAAGCCCCTTTACCGGGCTCCTGGCTCCGACCACTTTGTGGAGGTAGATTGGGACTGGGCCATTACCGAAGTCGCCAAACGGATCAAGGCCACCCGGGACGCCACTTTTGAGCGCACCGTCACGGTTGGCGATAAAACCGTCACCGTCAACCGCACCCAGGCCATCGCTTTCCTGGGCGGCGCGGTCAACAACTCCGAAGAATGCTATCTGGCCACCAAACTGGCCCGCGCCCTGGGCATCGTCTATCTGGAACACCAGGCGCGGTTATGCCACTCCTCGACGGTGGCCGGTCTGGCCCCTTCCTTCGGTCGCGGAGCGATGACCAACCACTGGGTGGACATCAAGAACGCCGACTACATCCTCATCATCGGCTCCAACTGCGCGGAAAACCACCCGGCCTCCATGACCTGGATCCACAAGGCCCAGCAGGAGCGCGGGGCCAAAGTGATCGTCGTGGATCCTCGTTTCAACCGCACTGCCACCCAGGCCGACATCTTCGCCCAGATCCGCCCGGGCACCGACATCGCCTTCTTCGGCGGGATGATCAAGTACATCCTGGATAACGAACTCTACCACAGGGACTACGTCGTCCACTACACCAACGCCGCCACCCTGATCCACCCCGACTACAAGGGCCCGGATGAATTGGACGGCCTCTTCTCCGGCTATGACCCGGAGAAACAGCGCTACGACCGCACGACCTGGACTTACCAGACCGATGAAGAGGGGAAACCGCTGCGGGATGAGACCCTCCAGCACCCCAACTGCGTCTTCCAGATCATGAAGCGCCACTACGCCCGCTACGACCTGGACACCGTCTCCAGTGTGACGGGCATCCCGAAGGACCTGCTGGAGAAAATCTACAGGACCTACGCGGAGTCCGGTCAGCCGGGCAAAGCCGGCACCATCCTCTACGCGATGGGTCAGACTCAGCACACGGTGGGCTCCCAGAACGCGCGCGCCATGGCCATCGTCCAGTTGCTCCTGGGGAACATCGGCATCCCCGGCGGCGGAGTCAACGCCCTGCGCGGCGAGTCCAACGTCCAGGGCTCAACGGATATGGCTGTCCTGGCCCACATCCTGCCCGGCTACCTGCCGGTCCCCACAGTGGCGGACCCGGACCTCAAGACCTACATTGAGAACAAGACCAAGCCGGGCGGCCCCTGGTCGGGCGGATACTGGACCAATGGCCCCAAGTTCCTCATCAGCCTGCTGAAGGCCTGGTGGGGCGATCATGCTACCCCAGCCAATGATTTCGCCTATCAATACCTGCCCAAGGTGGATAGCGCGGCCAGCCATTACTGGATCGCCCTCTTTGAGGCGATATATGCCGGGAAGATCAAGGGCCTGTGGATCATGGGCCAGAACCCGGCTGTCTGCGGCCCCAATGCCCGCTTTGAGCGGGAGGCGCTGAAGAAACTGGAGTGGATGGTGGTCCAGGAAATCTTTGATACCGAGACCACCTCCTTCTGGCGCGCGCCGGGCGAGGACCCATCCCGGATTCAGACCGAGGTCTTCGTCCTCCCCGCTGCCGACGCGATGGAGAAGGCCGGCAGCGTCGTCACCAGCGGGCG
>DAOUCW010000295.1:0-6292 GCA_034431695.1 Anaerolineae bacterium
GAGCAAACTGACGGCCGTTCCCCCATTTCTGTTCAATGAAAGCCAGCAGAACCGCCGCAGCGGTTTCTATGGCCTGATTCACCAGCGGGCGGAGGTCTACCTCCCTGCCAGCGGTGTAAATCCTGGGGCACCTCTCATGCAGAAGCCTGTCGGCCTCATAAAGAGACAGTTCTACACCATATTGCCCCCGCACTGAATTGATGAGGAGTTCAGCAGCCCGGCGGATCCCTATGGTGTCCCCTCCGGTGAAGCGCACCACCACTTCCCCTCCCTGCACGGCAAATAGATCCAGGGTGTTGAAACCAATATCACATATGCCGACCGGAACCATTAAAGCCTCTTTATCCCTGACCCATTTCCCGCTATCATCCAGCCCCCAGGCGAAAAAGGCGCCGGCAGGCTGAGCCATAACCTGCACTTCGCACACCTCCAAAGACATCTCAATGCCGTTCACAGAGAATCGGTGCTTTCCCACAAGCCAGCCTCGCATCCCCTTCAAAATCTCCACAGCCTTTTCCCGGTTGGCCATCAATTCCACTGGAAGGCCCACCATGAGGGCAAGCTTGTGGTTGCCGCCGCCCAGGAGTCGGAAGGCGGAAGCGTAGAAGAGGACCTGAAACTCGGGCCCGCTGAAGAAACGCAGGAAATCCATCCTCTGGACGGGCCGTGTATAGCGGGCCAGGTTGTGTCCCGCAAGGTAGGAAACTCCGTTCCAGGTAACTTTGTCCGGCCTGGCCCCTCGGCGGTGGTGTCCCAGTTTTCCCAGGGATAAAAGCCCCAGTTCAGTATCCCCTACTCCAACGACGGAAGGGATGAGAACCATCCTGGGCCCCTCCGGGCCGGTTGCAGCAACTTTGAAATTGCCAAAGCCGGGGTCAACTCCTATCTTCCTCACACTCATCTCTACCTCCTTCCCTGTGTGTTTTTCGTATGGAACCCCCCCTGCCTGGGGGCGAACTGGGCTCGAATTCCGTGTTGATGAACTTCTCCAGGTCTATGCGTCGGATGCGGATAAGTCTGCGCCCTGGACCAAGCCGGATGGCTGGCAAAATGCCCTGTTTTATCCAGTTGAATACGAGCTTTTCACTGACCCCGAGGATAGCGGCGGTTTCTGCGACCGAGTAAAGGTCCAGTCCATCCAGCCTTGAGGGCTTTTGCTTCTTGTCTTCACGATCTCTTCTGACGCTCATTTTTCCCTCCCGTTAATGGAATACTGGTTACCTAACACAAAAGCGAGATGCCTCGGTGATCGATGAAACGCCTCAGAGCCAAAGGCAACGATCGTCAAACGTGAAAGGCGCATGACATAAGGTAGTTCATGCCCCCTGAACTATGCCCGCGAGGCTTCCATGTCCAAGCAATAGGCAAGGCACGAGCTCGGTAGGCCAATGCCGCCATCGGCTGTTGATGATGGGCAGTTACCCTGGTCGCATCAATGATGAGGCGCATCTCGCCCGTCTTGGCCGCTTCTTGAAGCAGATGGAAAGCAACTGGCACGGAGGCATTTTTGAGAAAGCGCTGCACTCGGCTCTCTCGCTGCGCTTTCCCTGGCAACTTATTGGCGATCTCTTTAATCCATGCCGGATCGAGCTCGCAATGGGCATGGTTTGCAGGAATGAATTGACGAGTTCGGACAAGCAGGTTATAATGTATTTGGGTTGTAGTCATTTTGCTCCTCCTGTAACTGAATAGGTCCTGGGGGCTATGGTTCAAAATTACTTTAAAATCGGTAGACGCCCGTCGGCCCCGTTTAATTTTTTATCAGGCCAGCTCTCAGCCTGCATCGGCAAGACCCGGTAGCCCCCAAGGTTAGAGAACCAACCCGGGGGATTTAAACAGCGGAGGAGCCCTGCAACCTCCAAGAGCAATGTGATGAAGAAAGTCCCCTTCGGGAGATTGAAGCTGGGCCTTTTTCTCCCTTTCTCCTCCAGGGGATTGAGACTCTATTGAGGAGGAAATAGCATGCGTTTCAGACCCCTTTTCCCTGCCATTCTGTTAGCCGGGGTCCTGTTCGGGGCTGGCTGTTCTTCTGCGACGCCCTCAGGCACCCCAGCAGGAGGGGGCACAACACCAACACACGTTTCCGGTGAGGGGCTCAGTGCCAGAGAGGCGGTGACGCTGGCCTATGAAGCCCTAACAGCCGAATGGAAACCGGCCGCAAAGCTCGCTTTCGTAGGCCGCTATTCACAGTTCTGCAATGTCAACTGCTCCCCCTACAATGTGGAGGAAGATCCAGGCATCCAATCAAATGGTCGCCAGGCGCACTGGGTCGTCATTTTCGCCGATGAGAAGGCTTCCACAGCCGATGTTTTCTACGTGGAAAAGGGGAAGGCGAGGTTGGTGAAATCGGATGTAGCGATGATCCGGCCGGATGAATTGTTTGCCCTGGATGGATGGGTTGATTCGACCGAGATAAAGTTTCGCACATCTAAGCCAGTGGGCCTGGAGTTGAGGACGAGTGACCTTTTCGAAGACGTGGATGCTGAGCTGAGCCATTATCCCCTGCTCTGGCTGGCTGAAACTTCCTTCGGTCATTTTGACGTCTATGACGCCAGGACAGGGCAATACATCAAATCGCGCTGAGAGCTTCCCTCAGATCCGACGATCCGCAGCACCGCCTATGACGTAGCGGCTGAGTTCAGCGCCATAATTTAGTCCAGGCCGCTCAAGGAAGCTCACCACAATTGCGGTCTGGCAACAGCGTTGCAGCAGTTCCCCGGGCACAGCTATTGCCTGATTTCGTTGTTTTTGACTTTACAAGGCATTAATGGTATTTTGTTAATTCCGAAAAGACCGGACAAAGCGGGCTCTTTCTATGCCGCTTTCGGAAGCGCAGCGGAGCTCTGTGCCGTCAAACAGAGCCCAGAACGCAAGCCTGAGGTTGAAGTCCATGGTGCTCAGAAAATGGGGAATTGCTCCCGGTTTAATTGCGCTTAGCCTGGCCTTCCTGGCACTGGCAGTCACCTACAGTCTCGTTACGCCGCCTTTTGAATCCCCCGATGAGGTAGGACATTTCTATTACACCTTCCATCTCCTTAATGCCCGTTCGCTTCCCGTTCAGCGTGTCGGTGAGCTCGGTGAAGCCCACCAGCCGCCCCTGTATTACGCTATAGCTGCACTGTTCGCCGTGCCGGCAGACCTGGAGGACCCAACCGGCCGATTTATACCGAATCCGGAATTCATGTGGGCAGGAAGGGGTGGCAACGATATAAATGCTGGCTTACACGGCAGCGCGGAGACTTTCCCGTTCCGCGGGCACTCCCTGGCGCTGCACCTGGCAAGGTTCTCTTCCGTCCTCATGGGAACAATAACCGTCATTTTCACGGTGTTAACCGGCTGGAAGGTATTTCCGGATAACCCATTGATCGGCCTGCTGGCAGGTGCGCTGGTCGCCTTCAACCCTCAGTTTTTGTTCATCAGCGGCTCGGTGAACAACGATAACCTTCTGACAGTGCTCAGCACTCTGAGCTGGTGGCAGATATTAAGGGCGATGAAAAACCCTGAGCAACGGCGGCAATGGGCATACATTGGTTTGCTGATCGGGGCAGCTTTCTTAGCAAAGGTGAACGGTGGGATTGTCATAGGACTCGTGGCAGGGATAGCGCTGCTGCTCTGTGCCTTCGAGCGGAGGTCTTTTAAGTTGTTTTTCAATGGCATCCTGACGATGGTCTCCCTGGCAGTGCTGGTATCGGGATGGTGGTTTGTTCGGAACCAGATCCTTTACGGTGATATATTGGGGTGGAAGGTTTACAAGGAGGTGTTCGCGGTCAATCTGAGGCACGCTCCGCTGCGGTGGGCAGACGTGAAGGATTTCTTTTCGGTTCAATTTCGTTCTTTCTGGGGCGTATTTGGCTGGATGAATGTGCATTGTCCGGATTGGTTCTATCGCTTCTGGAGGGTTCTGTGCGCTCTGGCTCTGCTGGGCCTGCTCACCCGCTCTCTCCGGCACTGGCTGAGGAAACGGGACGATTTTGAGCAGAGTAATCCCGAAAACAAATACGCTCTCCCCATCATCTTTGCGGCTTTCCTGGCACAAGAAGCTTACATGTTAGCGGTCATTACGAAGTGCAATCCTTCCTGCTACCAGGGTCGGTATCTGTTTCCGGTGATTTCCCCACTGGCGATCATTCTGGCCTGGGGATTGATGGGTCTGCTGCCACAACAGCGCAGGGTGACCTCGGCGGCGGCATTTGCCGTGGCGCTGACCACCCTCGCCATTGCCGTATGGGTGCCCATCGGGGTGATAGGCCCGGCGTATAAGATGGTTCCATTACCCAACTGGAGGCTGTGGCTGGTTCCAGAAAAGGTTGATGTCACCTTCGGTGATATGTTCAGGCTCCGGGGATACGAACTCCACGTGGATGAGGGAGGTTCTGCGGTTACCCTCAAATTATATTGGCAGGCGTTGCGGCAGCCCGATTTCAACTACTCCGTCTTCGCCCACCTCATTGACCAGTCCGACTTATTAGTAGCTCAGGACGATCACGCACCGGGAGATGCGCAGAACTATCCACCGGTAGCCTGGTTGCCGGGCGATATCATCGCCGATGAGCACAGGATTCAGATCCCACCCGGTCTGCCCCCTGGCATTTATCGCCTCCGGGTAGGCGTATACAACTGGGCAACGGGAGAGCAATTTCCCGCTTTCGTAAACGGCCAATACATCGGCAACTGGATCATCCTTGACCGTTCAATAAAGAGGTGAAGCTTCCACCCTATGTAGCCCGCCCCTCATACCCTCCCACAAATTGCCCGGAAAGGCGAGTGCGATTTGCTTTTTCCTCTGGTCTGTGCTAAAATAAAAATAGCCCTGCTGTGTGCGTGATGCGAAAAGGGGGTTCGAGCCAACACCCGACCCTGGGAAGCTTCCGCAGGAGGGGATGCGTTAGCCCTCGGGGCGAGGCAATAACCGACGGGAAGCTTCCAAAGTGAGTTTTGAGGGTCGAACCAGTTCGCACACGGCACAGCGGGGATTTTTATTGAGGAGCAGACGGTGGATACTGCCAGGGAAGGAACTCTGGTTCTCCTCCTGAGTGAGAAGGGCAAGCGCTTCATAGTGAGACTTTCCCCGGGCAAGCGCTTTGAGACCCAGTTCGGTTACATCAAGCACGAAGATATCATGGGCAAGCCCTTCGGCTCCGAGGTCCAGTCCCACCTCGGACACAGGTTCCTCCTCCTTGAACCCTCTACCTTTGACCTTATCCAGTCAATCCCGCGAATCACTCAGATAATCTACCCCAAGGATGCCGGATACATCGTCCTGAAGCTGAACCTCATGCCCGGAAAGAGGGTGGTGGAGGCCGGGACCGGAAGCGGTGCCCTGACCCTGGTTATGGCCAGGGCCGTGATGCCTTCGGGAAAGGTCTATTCCTACGAGGTCAGACCCGAAATGCTCCGGTTCGCCCAGCGAACCCTGGAGATGGCCGGAGTTCTGGATTATGTTGAATTAAAAGAACGGGACATCGCTCAGGGTTTTGACGAGAGGGATGTGGATGCTCTCTTCCTGGATCTCCGCACGCCGTGGGAATACCTGGCCCAGGCCAGGGAGGCTCTGAAGCCGGGAGGATTTTTCGGGGCACTGGTCCCCACCGCCAACCAGGTTATAAGCCTGCTGGAGGGTCTGGAGAACCACGGCTTCGCGGATGTGGAAGTGGAGGAACTCCTCCTCCGCTCCTACAGGGCTGTCCACGAGAGGCTTCGCCCCGACGACCGGATGGTTGCCCATACCGGCTATCTGATTTTTGCGCGGAAGGCCGAAAAGTCGGGGACAGAGTGGTTTTCTTTCCGGCGAGGACGCGCCTGGCGCTTCCAGAAGGAAGAGGATTTCAGCGGTTGAATTTGACGATTGTTACCCCCTCGCCGCCTTCATGGGGGTGAGCGTGGTAGAAAGAGGCCACGAGGGGATGCTCGGCCAGATAGTCCCAGATGGCCTGACGCAGAGCACCGGTCCCTTTGCCGTGAACTACCCTGATTTTCTCAAGCCCGGCCAGGAATGCCTGGTCCAGGTAGTGGTCCAGGAGGAAAAGAGCTTCCTCAACCCTCATCCCCCGCAGGTTTATCTCGCCAGGGACCTTTGAAGGCTTCGGAGCTACCACCGTCTCGGCCTGGGGAACGCTCAGGCGAACTGCCTGGCGCTTCTCAAGCCGATCCAGTGGCACCCTTACTGTCCAGTTGTCCACCAGAACCACGGCCTCGCCCTCCATCAGAGCTATTACTTCCCCGATGGAATTGAGGCCGTGCACCCAGACGTAATCTCCCACCGATATCGGACCGGGAGGGGGTGGTGGGGGCG
>DAOUCW010000296.1:0-11394 GCA_034431695.1 Anaerolineae bacterium
GCCATCTGGTGGCGCCAAGGGCGTAACCGGCTTCTCTCAGGCTCTTGGGCACGGCCCGGATGGCTTCGCGGGAGGATACAATCACGATGGGCAGGACCAGGAGAGCCATCGTGAGGGCACCCGAGAGGATGCTCCTCCCCCCGGTTATGCCTCCCATTGCCCTGACGAAGATCTCAAGGCCGAGGAGGCCGTAGATTATGGAGGGGACACCGGCCAGGTTCGCTATGTTGATTTCAATGAAGCGGGTGAAGAAATTGTCGGTGGCGTATTCTTCAAGGTAAATCGCCGCAGCCACCCCTATTGGGAAGGCGAAGAGGCCCGTGAGGATCAGGAGAAGCGCCGAGCCCACCAGGGCCGGGAGTATGCCTGCCTCATCCGGCTTCCGGGAGGGGAAACCGGTGATGAATTTCCAGCTCAGACGGGGCAGGCCATCGGCAAGGACATCGGCAAGGAGGACGATGAGGACTATGAGGCCAACCACGGTGGAAAAGAAGGTCGCTGCCCTGAAGGCCTTCTCGAGCCACGTCTCCTTCATAGTCTGAACCTCCTCTGGCGGGAAGCAAGCCTGTAACTGAGCAGGTTGAAAGCCAGGTTGATCAGGAACAGGGTCAGGCCTACGGCGAAAATTGTGCGGAATTCCAGGGAGCCGGTGGGGACGTCCCCCAGGCTGACCTGGACGATGTAAGCGGTCATTGTCTCAATGGGGACCAGGGGGTTGAGGGTTAGCCTGGGGGTCTGGCCTGCGGCTATGGCCACAATCATGGTCTCTCCCAGAGCCCTTGATATCCCTAAGATGAAAGAGGCTATTATCCCGGAAGAAGCAGCCGGGATCACCACCCCGGTCACAACCTGGCGGGTTGTGGCTCCGAGGGCGTAAGCTCCTTCCCTGAGGGAGCGAGGGACCCCGTAGAGGGCATCTTCGCTGAGGGAAGCAACGGTTGGGATTATCATTATGCCCATCACCAGGCCGGCGCTCAGGGCATTGAATCCGGCGAGGGAAGGGATTAACTTCTTCAGGAGGGGGGTTACGAAGAGGAGGGCGAAATACCCGTAGACCACGGTGGGAATTCCTGCCAGGATTTCAAGGGATGGCTTGAGGATGCGGCGGAGCCTATCGGAGGCGTATTCGCTCATGTAAACAGCGGCCATGAGTCCCAGAGGTAGTGCCACAGCCATGGCTATAACCGTGGTCAGGAAGGTCCCGCTGAGAAGCACGATTATCCCGAAATGCTTTTTGGTGAAGAGGGGGGTCCACTCGGTTTCGGTCAGGAAGCGGGTTAATGGTATTTCACGGAAGAAGGCAATGCTCTCAAAGAGGAGGACGGCGATCACCCCTAAGGTGGTCAGGATGGACAGCGAAGCGCACAGGGCAAAGATTCCTTCAAGGATTTTCTCTCTCCACTTCAAGGCTTGCCTCCGAGCCTCTCCAGGGTTTTCTCCAGGAGTTTCTGCCACTCATCCCGCTTCCCCATGGGCAGCCAGATAGCTTTGCGTCCGATCCTGACGGGCGGGAAGAAGTGGCCAGGCCCACGGGAAACCAGATCGCCGAGGCGCTTCCGGAGCTCGGCCTCGTTTACAGTGCCGTTGAGCCTTATGGCGATCTGCCCTTCTTCTACCCCGATGGACTTAACTCCGGCTTTGAGGGCCAGGACTTTGATCCTGAGCTGGTATAAGAGGTAGCGGACGGCCACGGGGAGCGGGCCGAAGCGATCCTCAAGTTCGGCTTTCATCTCGTCTATTTGCTCAAGGGTCTGGAGCTGGGCCATCCTCCTGTAGAGCTGAAGCCTGAGGAATGGGTCGGGGACGTAATCATCGGGGATGTAGGAAGGCAGGGGGAGGTCAATGTTGACGTCGGGGAGGGCGAAGATGGAGGTTTTTGCCGCCTCTTCCCCTTCCCTGAGTTCCTGGACGGCCCTTGCCAGGAGGCGGCAGTAGAGGTCAAAGCCTATGGCGGCGATGTGGCCGTGCTGTTTCGGCCCCAGGATTTCCCCCGCTCCCCTTATTTCCAGATCCTTGAGGGCGATGCGGAGGCCGGCTCCCAGCTCTCCTGCTTCCATTATCGCTTCCAGGCGCCTCTTGGCGCTCTCCGAGAGGGGCGTTTCGGGATCGTAGAGGAAATAGGCGTAAGCCCTGACGGAGCCCCGGCCCACTCTGCCCCTGAGCTGGTAGAGCTGGGCGAGCCCGAAGGTGTCCGCCTTGTTGACGATGATGGTATTGGCATTGGGGATGTCCAGTCCGCTCTCTATTATTGAGGTGCAGACGAGGATGTCAATCTTGCCCGAGGCGAAATCCAACATTACCCTGGCCAGTTTTTCCTCGGGGAGCTGGCCGTGGGCTATTTCTATCCGGGCTTCGGGCACCAGCTTCTTCACCTTTGCCGCCACCTCTTTTATGTCCTGCACCCTGTTGTGGACGAAGAAGACCTGCCCTCCGCGGTTCAGTTCCCGCAGGATTGCCTGCCGCACCATTGTCTCGTCGTATGGTCCCACGTAGACTTTGACCGGGAGCCTTTCCTCGGGAGGGGTTTCTATGGTGCTCATGTCCCTTATTCCGGCCAGGGACATGTATAGGGTGCGGGGGATGGGGGTTGCGGTGAGGGTGAGGACGTCCACCTGGGTCCGCAGTTTCTTGAAGTGCTCTTTGTGGAGCACACCGAAGCGCTGTTCCTCGTCTATGATGACCAGGCCGAGGTCCTTGAAGACCACGTCCTTCTGGAGGAGCCTGTGGGTTCCGATGATTATATCAATCGCACCCTGCCTGAGCTTTTCCAGGATTTCCTTCTGCTCGGCCGGGGAGCGGAAGCGGGAGAGCATCTCCACAACCACCGGGAATGGCTTGAGGCGTTCTCTGAAGGTCTCGTAGTGCTGCTGAGCCAGGACGGTGGTCGGGACCAATACGGCAACCTGCTTCCCGTCCATTACTGCTTTGAAGGCTGCTCTGAGGGCCACTTCGGTTTTGCCGTAGCCGGCATCGCCGCAGATCAGCCTGTCCATGGGGCGGGGCTGTTCCATATCGCGCTTGACCTCCTCCACAGCTCTGAGCTGGTCAGGGGTTTCCTCGTAGGGGAAGGAAGCTTCCAGTTCGGTCTGCCATGGGGTATCGGGGGAGAAGGCGTGGCCTGTGACCACTTCTCTGGCGGTATAGAGCTGGAGGAGTTCCTTTGCGATTTCGGTCACAGCCCTGCGGGCCCTTTCCTTGGCGAATTCCCAGTCGGCGGTGCCGAGGCGGTGGAGGGTAGGGGGTTCATCGCTTATGCTCACGTAGCGGCTGAGTTTGTCGGCCTGGTGGACCGGGACATAGAGCCTGTCGCCGGCAGCGTATTCAACTTCCAGGTATTCCCTTTCAACTCCGTGGAGGGACAGGCGCGTCAATCCCCGGAAGATGCCTATGCCGTGGTCAATGTGCACCACGTAATCCCCGGGCTTTATATCCCCGAAGAAGGTTTCAGGGGCGGGGTGGTGAACCTTCACAGGCCGCCTCGGGGCCGGCCTCGTCCACCCGAAAATTTCCGCATCGGTCAGGAGGACGGTGTGGGTTCCATCGGACTGGAGGACCCACCCTTCGGAGAGGATGCCCCTTATGAGGGTGAGGCGTGAAGGGGGCGGAGGGGTTTCCGGTCTGGTGGCAGGCTCGGAAATCCTCCCCCTGTTAGCCAGGATTTCGGCCAACCGGTGGGCCTGGCGGGTAACTATCACCACGCGGCTCCCTGCCCTCTCCATTGCCATGCTCTCGTCCAGGAGCCTTTCCAGTTGTCCGGCAAAGAGGGGGGCGTAGAAGAAGGCTCTGCCTATGGGGGTTTCCTCTTCCCCTCGGCCCATGACTATGTCGGCGCGCCTCCTCAACTTCTCCATGAGTTTACTGCCGGGGAAGTAAGGGGAGGGCAATCCCTGGGGTATCTCTCCGGCCCGCACGAGTTCTTTCTCCACTTCTCCCGCCTGGAAAGCGAGGTTCTGGATGGTGGCCTCCAGTTCGGCGAATTCTTCGGTTATGACCAGGGCGTCCTGGGGGAGAAAGTCCAGGAAAGAGCCGGGTTCGGAGTAGAGGAAGGGGATGTAGAATTCTATGCCCCGGAAGATCTTCCTCTGCCTGAGGTTTTCAAGGTCTTCCCGGAAGCGGTTCTGGGCCAGGGGATGGCAGGAAGAGAAGTCAAGGCTGGAGAGGGCCTGGGCTGCTTCCAGGCCGAAGCCGGGCATGGCCTCGGAAGCAGGGGTCAGGGCGAAGCTCTCCACCTGCCCGGAAGAGCGCTGGGTGCCGGGGTCAAAGGGGCGTATGGTTTCAATTTCATCTCCGAAGAACTCCACCCGGAAGGGGAAGCGGGAGGAGGGCGGGTAGACATCAAGGATGCCGCCCCTGTAGCCGAAGGTCCCGGGTTCATCCACCACCGTCTCGTAGCGGTAGCCGAGTTCGTCCAGAAGGCGCAGGAACTTCTGAAAGGGTCTCTCCTGGCCCACCTTCACGAGGCGTATTCCGGCCAGGAATTCCCTTAAGGGAATTGTCTTGTAGAGGATGGAGCGGACCGAAGCTATGACCAGCGGTGGGTTGAAGGGGAGGGCGTTCCGGTAAGGGGTCAGGTGGAGGGCGAGCCTGAACAGGGCTTCAATCCTCTGGGCTATGGTTTCCCTCCCCCATGGCTCCCGTTCGTAGGGCAGAGCATCGGGCTCTCTGAAGAGGAGGACATCGTCCGGCGATTCGGCCCAGCTGCGGAGTTCTTCGTAATAGCGGCGGGCCTTCTCAACCGAGGAAACGATCAGGACGATGGGGCGCTTGAGGTCCTCCAGGAGAGCAGCAAGAACGAAGGCCCTGGCCGGCTCGGGCAGGTCCAGGGGAAAGGGGGAAAAACCCTTCTCTCCGAGCCTGCTGGCCAGCCACCTGTAAGCCGGATGTTCCCTGAGGATGGGGAGGAGCCCTTTGAGGGTTAAAGTTTCCATCGTTACTGAATTTTCCTGACCTTCAGTCTCATCCCTTCTCTGCCCACCACCTCAACGGCTTCCCCCTTCAGGATAGGGGGTTCCACCGCTTCGGCCGTCCATTCCTCGCTCTTGACCAGCACTGTCCCCATCGGATTGAGGTCGGAAGTAGCCCACCCCTTTGCTCCTATGACTGCGTCGAGGCCGGTGAGGGCTTTCTGGCGCTGGGCCCTCCAGACGGCGGAAGCGGCGAAGAGGAAGAAGGCCACGAAGGAAGCCGTCATCAGGGCCACAAGCCACCACGATACCCTGACCGAGGGCATGGCCGGGGAAACCCTGGGCCAGGGGCTGAACAGAAGGAGGGAACCCAGGACGAAGGAGATCGCCCCGCCCACGCTCAGGGCAAACCCTGTTACCTTGATGTCCAGGAGGAACAGGATTATGGCCAGGATTATGAGGGCAATTCCGCCCCAGTTCACCGGAAGGCTCCCCAGAGCGACAAAGGCCAGGATCAGGCATATCACTCCGGTGATCCCCGGGATGAAAGTGCCGGGATTGTAGAATTCGGCCATTATGGCTAAGATGCCCAGGGAAAGGAGTATGTAGGCCACATCCGGATTGACGAGAGAATGCAGCAAATCATCGGTCCAGCTCATTTCCAGCCTCTCCACAGGAGATCCTGCTGTGGTCAGGGCGATCTCCCTGTCCCTGATTTTCACCCTCTTACCGTCTATGAGCCGCAGCAACTCCTCAAGGTCGGTGGCGATGAGGTCCACCACCTTTTTCTCCAGAGCTTCCTGTGCCGTAATGGAGGAGCTCTCCCGGACAGCCTGCTCTGCCCATTCGGCGTTGCGGCCCCTTTCCTGGGCGATGGCCCTTATGTAAGCGGCGGCATCCTGGGTGACCTTGGTCTCAATGGTCCCCGTGAGGGGTTCTCCTATGCCCACCGGATGCGCTGCCCCGATGTTGGTCCCCGGAGCCATAGCTGTAATGTGGGCGGCCATGGCTATGAATAGCCCGGCCGAAGCTGCCCGGGCGCCTCTGGGGGAAACGTAGACCACCACGGGGACTTCCGAGTTCATTATGGCCTGCACGATGTCCCTCATGGCGGTGTCGGTTCCCCCCGGGGTATCAAGTTCTATAACGAGGCAACTGGCCCCCTCCTTCGTGGCCGTTTCCAGGGCCTGGCGGACGTAACGGGCCACGAAGGGGTCTATTATCCCCTTCACACTTGCGACGTAGACTTTCTGGCCTGCGGCCTCAGCTCTTATCAGCCCCAGAAGGGCCAGGAGCAGGGCCAGTATCAGGAGCTTTCTCCTCATCGGCTCCTTTTTCCTCCTTCTTATCGGCAAAGGCTATCTTGAAGACCTCATCCACGTGGTCCACCAGGATGAAGTTCATCTCCTTCCGGATGTCCTCCGGGATCTCGGCCAGGTCGGGCTCGTTGCGCCTGGGGAGGATGACGGTCTTTATCCCCGCCCTGTGGGCGGCCAGGACCTTCTCTTTGATCCCTCCAACCGGAAGGACCTGCCCCCTCAGGGTTATCTCACCCGTCATGGCAATGTCGGGCCGGACCGGGCGGTTGGTGAGGAGGGAAACCAGGGCCACGGCCATGGTTATTCCGGCCGATGGGCCATCTTTGGGTATAGCCCCGGCGGGAACGTGGAGGTGGATGTCGTGCTTCTCAAAGAAGTCATCCTCAAGGCCGAGCTCACTCGCTTTGGACCGGACGTAGCTCAGGGCTGCCTGGGCCGATTCTTTCATGACGTCGCCGAGCTGGCCGGTCAGGATGAACCCCTTCTTTCCGGGCATCTTGGTGGCCTCCACGAAGAGGATGTCTCCTCCGGTTGGGGTCCATGCCAGGCCCGTTGCCACGCCCGGGATCTCGGTCCTCTCCATCACCTCCGAGTAATACTTGGGCTTGCCCAGGTAATCCACCAGGTCCTTGACGTCCACGTGGAATGGCCCCTGCTCGCCGGAGGCCACCTTCGTGGCGATCTTCCGGCAGATGGTTCCGATCTCCCTCTCCAGGTTGCGGACCCCGGCCTCCCTGGTGTATTCCCGGATTATCTTGCGGATGGCTTCATCCGAGATGGTGACCTCGTCCTGGCGGAGGCCGTTCTCCCTGAGCTGCCTGGGCAGGAGGTATTTCTTGGCAATGTGGAGCTTTTCCTCCTCGGTGTAACCCGAAAGCTGAATCACCTCCATCCTGTCCAGGAGGGCGGGCGGGATGGTGTCCAGCACGTTGGCGGTGGTTATGAACATAACCTGGGAGAGGTCAAAGGGCACATCCAGGTAGTGATCCCTGAATTCCCTGTTCTGTTCGGGGTCCAGGACCTCAAGGAGGGCGGCGGCTGGGTCGCCCCTGAAGTCAAGTCCGATCTTGTCCACCTCGTCCAGCATGAAGACGGGGTTCTTGGTTCCGACCCTACGGATGGCCTGGATTATTCGGCCGGGCAGTGCGCCGACGTAGGTCCGGCGGTGGCCCCTTATCTCGGCCTCGTCCCTGACACCGCCCAGGCTTATCCTGATGAACTTGCGGCCCAGGGCTCTGGCTATGGACTGGCCGAGGGAGGTCTTGCCTGTCCCCGGAGGCCCGACGAAGCAGAGGATCACGCCTTCCCTTTCCCGGCGGATGTAATCGGTGAGCTGGGCTTCCTCCTTCTCCCTCTCCTCTTTCCTCTCCTGCTTCAGCTTGCGCACGGCGAGGTATTCAAGGATCCGCTCCTTTACCTTCTCCAGGTTGTAGTGATCTTCGTCCAGGATGCGCCTCGCTCTCTCTATGTCCAGGTTGTCCTCTGTAGCCACGTTCCAGGGGAGGCTGGTGAGCCAGTCCAGGTAGGTCTTGATGACGGAGTATTCGGCGGCGGCCGGAGGCATCTTGCGGAGGCGTTCCAGTTCCCTCCTGGCCTCCTTCTCGGCTTCCTCCGGCATGCCGGCTTTGGCGATCTTCTCTTCCAGCTCCTTTATCTCAAGGGCCTGCTCGTCCTCCTCGCCCAGTTCCCTCTTTATGGCCTTGAGCTGTTCCCTTAGGAAGAACTCCCGCTGGAGTTTCTCCATCTCGGCCTGGGCCTGGCTCTGGATCTTGCGCCCAAGCTCCAGCACCTCCAGCTCCCTGGTGAGGATGGTGTTCAGCTTGTGGAGTTTGTCCCGGACGTGGTCGAGCTCCAGAAGTTCTTGCGCTTCCTTGATGTCCATCCTCACGGTGGTGGCGATCAGGTAGACGAGCTGTCTCGGGTCGTCCACGTTGAGGACTGCGGCCATCAGCTCCTCAGGGAGGTGGGGGGCGAGGGATACGAGGCGGCGGAAGAGTTCCACGCAGTTGCGCATCAGGGCTTCAACTTCAATGGTCTTTTCCACAATTTCGGGAGCCGGCTTTACTCTGGCCTTGAGGTAGGGGACTTCCTGGGTGAATTCTTCAATCCGGAACCTTTCAACTCCCTGGACGATGAGGCGGAGAGTGCCGTCGGGGGCCTTGAAGAGCCTGTGGATTATCGCCGCGGTGCCGGTCCAGAACACATCTTTTGGACCTGGCTCCGGGATCTCGGCATCCTTGGCTGCCACAAGTCCTATGAGCTTGTTGCCCACGACCGCATCATCTACAAGCCTTATGGACCTGGGTTGGCCCACGCTCAGAGGGAAAACCGTCAGTGGGTAAGCAACCACCTTCCGCAGTGGAAGGATTGAAAGTTCCTCCGGAATTTCAACTCCGCTCTGCACTTCCGTCTTCTGCTCCGGGGCGTCGTCTTTTCTGAAGAAGAAAGCCATCTTCTCACCTCCTCATTTTCCGGGCAAAAGGTCTATGGTTTCGTGAGGCTTGAGCCTGATCGCCTTAGCCTTAGGGATCATCACCTTGAGGAAGCCGTCTTCGTAAACGGCTTCAATTTTGTCCTCCTCAATGGGTCCGGGTATGTAAACCTGGGTTTCAAAGCGGCCGTAAAGGATTTCCATCTGCTGGTAGGTGAGCTTTTCAGCCGGGTCCACCCGGACTCCGGAGATAGTCAGGGTGCGGGAGGAGAAGGAGATTTCAAAGTCTTCGGGTTTCATCCCGGCCACTTCCACCTTGACCACGATGTGGGAGTCGGTCTCGTAAACATCCGTGGGAGGTTTCCAGACCCTTCTGGCGCGGGGAAGGGGGGTGATGGCCCCTTCAAAGAACTCCACCCGCCACCTGTAAATTCCGTCAAGCCAATCCCTATCCTCTGCCATTTTAAACTCCTCGCCACTGGTTTCCAAATTGATTTTACCACACAAAAGTTTGGGTTACAAGACCCCGCGAGCTCGCTACGCTGTAAATTTCTGGCGGGGTGGAATGTCCGGATTCGCTTGAAGCGCGCTCCTGAAAAGGGGGCCTCCATGTCCTGGGGGAAGAAAAGCGATTATTTGTGTATTTGATGCAGAAATGCTATAATTACTGCAAATCCGGCCGCAATGGAGCGGCAGGGGAGGGCATAGTATGCCAGAAACACGGCCAAAGGAGGTGTCTCATGCCCGCGTATAATTACCAGCTTTTGCTGAAGCATATCCTCAACTATGGCGTCGCCTGGGCACCCGATCAGGAGATTGTTTACCGCGATCTGGTCCGCTACACCTATGCCACCATGTATAAGCGGGTGCTCAAACTGGCCGGCGCCCTTCAGGCCATGGGCGTGAAGCGTGGCACCCGGGTCGGCGTTATTGAATGGGACAGTCACCGCTACCTGGAGATGTATTTCGCCATCCCTGGCATCGGCGCTGTCCTCCACACCATCAACCCCCGTCTGTCTCCCAAGGATGTCGCTTACACGATGGCCCATGCTGAGGACGAAATCCTGATCTTCCACGAGGACTTTTACCCTCTGGTGGAGCGTGTCAGGCCCCAAGTCCCCTCCATCCGCAAGACCATCCTCATCACAGACCGGAAAGAGAAGCCGGACATCAAAGCAGATGCTGAATACGAGGAATTGCTCTCCGCGGCCGTTCCGCTGGATGAACTGCCCGACATGGACGAGAACACGGTGGCGACGATGGCCTACACCACCGGCACGACCGGCCTGCCGAAGGGCGTTTATTTCACCCAGCGACAACTGGTCCTCCATACTCTCGCCGTCGGTCTGGCAGTGGCGGCCTTAGGCAACTTCGGTGGCGTGAACAAGACCGACGTCTACATGCCTCTCACACCGATGTTCCACATCCACGCCTGGGGCATCCCTTACATGTCCACCCTCTTCGGCGTCAAGCAGGTCTATCCGGGCCGGTATGAGCCGGAGATGCTGCTGCGGCTTCTCATCACTGAGAAAGTCACCTTCAGCCACTGTGTCCCCACCATCCTTCAGATGATTGTCACCTCTCCGGCGGTGCGGGGGCTGGACCTGAGCAACTGGAAGGTGGTCATAGGCGGGGCACGGCTGCCAAAAGGCCTGGCGCTGGAGGCTACCAAACTGGGCATCAAAGTTTATGCCGGGTATGGCCTTTCCGAGACCTGCCCCGTCCTCACCCTGGCTCACCTGAAGCCGTCCATGCTGGCCTGGAGCCCGGAGCAGCAGCTGGACCGCCAGATCATGACCGGCTTCATCATCCCTCTGGTCTACCTGCGGGTGGTGGACGAGGCCGGGAACGACGTGCCGAAGGATGGGCGCTCCATCGGCGAGATCATCGTCCGTGCTCCCTGGTGCACTCAGGGCTACTACAAGGAGCCGGAGAAAAGCGAAGAACTGTGGGCTGGCGGCTGGATGCACACCGGCGATGTCGCCTACATGGATGAATACGGTTACATCCAGATTGTGGACCGGCTCAAGGACGTCATCAAGAGCGGCGGCGAGTGGATTGTCTCCCAGGAACTGGAGAACCTGCTCAGCCTCCACGAGGGGGTGCTGGAGGCGGCGGTCATCGGCATCCCGGACGAGAAGTGGGGCGAGCGCCCGCTGGCTGTCGTTGTCCCGCGCGAGGAATACAAGGGGAAACTCACGGAGGAGATGTTGCGCGCCCACCTGAACCGCTATGTGGAGGAGGGGCTGATCACCAGCTGGGCCGTGCCGGAGAAATACGTTTTCGTGGACGAGTTGCCCAAGACCAGCGTGGGCAAGATTGATAAGAAGGTGCTCCGCAGCCGCTTCGGCACGGCATAAATTACGGTCCGCGGCGCCAGCGCCCATAAATGTAAGTGAGTTCGGCCAGGCGGGATTTCATTTCAGGGGTTAGAGCGCCGGGCAGGGAACGCCAGCGCCAGTTCCCTTCGGGACGGCCCGGGTAATTCATGCGGGCTTCGCTCCCGAGGCCCAGGATGTCCTGGAACGGAATCACCGCCAGATCTGCCACCGAGGCCATGGCCAGGCGCGCCATAACCCAGTTTACTTCGCGGCCATCGGAGGCTGTGTATTTACGGAAATGCTCCCGCACTTCCTCCGGGAGGGACTCATACCATCCCACTGCAGTATCGTTATCGTGGGTGCCGGGGTAAACCACGCAGTTGCGGGGGTAATTGTGGGGCAGGTGGGGGTTATCGCTG
>DAOUCW010000297.1:0-3719 GCA_034431695.1 Anaerolineae bacterium
GCCCCTCAGCAGGGCGGAGAGAGAAGCCGTGATGGAACTGGCCAGGAGGTTCGGGCAGAAAGAAGTGGAAGAAGCCTGGCCCATCCAGATGGTGGGCTCAGGGCCGAACCTCAACGAAGCTACTGAAAATGCCATAAATCGGCTGGCTAAACTCTTCAACATGCCCAGGGAAGAAGTCATGAACCGTGTTACCATCGCGGGAGCTGTGGAGATCGGGAGGCTCCCGGGCGTGGTAACGGTAACGATGCTTGTCCCCGAGAGCAAGCTTGCCGCCATCGGCCTGGCTGATATCGTCAGAGAACAATACTCGCAATAAGGAGGAGACTTGCCCGAGATCATCGCAGGTATAATTGCCAACCCGGCTTCAGGAAAGGACATAAGGAGGCTTGTAGCGCACGGTTCAGTTTTTGACAACCAGGAAAAGGTGAACATAGTCCGGAGGGTCCTTCTGGGCCTGGAAGCTGCCGGGGTGGAGAGAGTCCTCTACATGCCCGATTACTTCGGGATCGTGCCGAAGGCCCTCAGCGCAGTGAAACTTTCCATGGAAGTGTGCCCCCTTGATATGCCGGTATACGCCGATCAGAGGGATTCCACCCTGGCAGCTTCCCTTATGGCCGAGGCTGGGGTGAGATGCATCGTAACCCTGGGAGGCGATGGCACCAACAGGGCAGTGGCCAAAGGCTGCGGGGAAGTCCCCATCGTGCCCATCTCCACCGGCACCAACAACGTGTTCCCATTCATGATTGAAGGAACCATAGCGGGCCTGGCAGCGGGAGTCTTAGCTGCAGGCGCCGTTGACCCGGATAAAGTCACCCGGCGGACCAAGAGGCTGGAGGTGGAGGACAACGGAAGGCTGGTGGACATAGCCCTGGTGGATGTGGTGGTCTACGATGATGTCTTCATCGCCTCCCGGGCCATCTGGGACATGTCCAAGGTGCGGGAGATAATCCTGGCCAGGGCTTCCCCCGGAAACATAGGCCTCTCCTCCGTCGGGGGATGCCTTTACCCAAATGCTCTGGATGAGGAGCACGGCGTTTACATAAAGATAGGCCCTGGCCGGAGAGTCCTCGCCCCCATCGCTCCGGGGCTGATAGAGGAAGTTCAGGTGGAAAGCTGCTCCCTCCTCAGCATGGGGGAAACGGTGGAAGTCCACTGGAAGCCCTCCATCCTCGCCCTTGACGGGGAAAGGGAAGTGGAGGTGGGCCGCAACTCCACCCTTCAGGTCCGCCTCACGAAGAAGGGTCCGAGGGTGGTGGATATACCCAGAGCCCTGGAGGAAGCTGCCAGGAACGGCTTTTTCACCGGAGGAAGAACATGGCCCTGAAGAAATTCATCGTGGAAATAGGCCAGGGGATTGACCAGCACGGACAGGATCCCACCAGGGCTGCCCGCAAAGCCGTAGCCGATGCCATATCCAGAAGCTGCCTCTGCGGGCTTGTGGAGATAATCGGCCTGAAGGATTTGAACCAGATGGAAGTGGAAGTCCTGATAGCCTGCCCTTACCCCGAAAGGGTGAGGACCGAGGAAGTCCTTGAGGTCATCCCCTTCGGCCGGAAGAGGATTGAGGTCAGGGAAGGGGGGATGATAGCCAGGGGCATCTACCAGCCGGAACTCGGGGATAAATCCGATGAAATCCTTGTGGCTAATGCGGCCGTGACGGTCTTCGTTGATGTGGAATAGCCAGGAGGGATGACATGGCGGTAAAAGTGATCATGCCCAAGCTCGGTATGGCCATGACTGAAGGCACCGTGGTCAAGTGGCTCAAGCCCGATGGCGCCAGGGTGGAGAAGGGGGAGCGCATCGCTGTGGTCATGAGCAAGAAGATAACTTACGAGGTGGAAGCTCCCGCTTCGGGGATACTGCGCCACGCCGCTGCTGAGAAAGAGGTGAAGGCTGTGGGCGAAGTCATAGCCTACATAGCCGAACCCGGCGAGGTGATCCCTGAGCTGGAGAAAGTCCCTGCAGCCCCACCTGTTACCGAAGCACCCGCTGAAGCCCCTGCCCAAAAGGAAATCCTGGCCACTCCGGCAGCCAAGAGGTTGGCCAGAGAGCACGGCATTGACCTCTCCCAGATCAAAGGAACCGGGCCAGGAGGCCGCATAACCGAAAAGGATGTGATGGCCTTCATAGAAGCCCGCAAGGCTCCGCCTCCTCCCCCTCGCCCTCCGGCGAAGGTCATACCTTTCATCGGGATGCGCCAGGCCATAGCTGAGAGGATGACCCAGAGCCTTCAGACCATGGCCCAGGTGACCATAACAACCGAAATTGATGCCACCGAAATGGTCCGGATGAGGGAGCAACTCAAGGGAGAATTTGAACTCACCTACACCGACATGGTGGTGAAAGCGGCGGCCATGGCCCTCAAGAAGCACCCCCTCCTCAATTCCACCCTGATAGGGGAGGAAATCCACCTGCTGGAAGAAATCCACATAGGGGTTGCGGTGGCCCTGGAAGGCGGGCTCATAGTTCCGGTGGTGAGGGATGCCGATAAGAAGTCCCTCAGGGAAATAGCCTCTGAAACCCGCAGGCTTGCTGAAGGCGCGAGGGCCGGGACCCTGACCGTTGATGAAGTTACCGGAAGCACTTTCACCGTGACGAACCTGGGCATGTATGGGGTTGATGTCTTCACCCCCATCATTAACCCGCCCGAAGTTGCCATCCTGGGGGTGGGCAGGATAGTGGAGAAGCCGGTTTGCCTGCAGGGCCAGATCGTGCCCAGGGCCATGATGCACCTCAGCCTGACCTTTGACCACCGCATTGTGGATGGCGCTCCCGCCGCCGAATTCCTCCGGACGGTGAAGGAACTCTTGGAGAACCCTTACCGGCTATTGCTTTAGGGGGATGCAAGGTGGGAAGCTTCACCCGGGAACTCTGGGATAGCATTGAGCCCATTTACCGGGCTATCCTCTCTCATCCCTTTCTCAGGGGCCTGGCTGATGGCTCCCTTCCGGAGGAGAAGTTCCGCTTCTACGTCGTTCAGGATGCCCTCTACCTGAGGGATTTTGCCAGAGCTCTGGCGGCAGCGGCCTCCCGTTCCCCTCGGGACGAGTGGACCGAGTTCCTCTCCCGTCATGCCCGGGAAACTCTGGTGGCCGAGCGAGCCCTTCACGACAGCTTTTTCAAGGAATGGGGCCTTACCCCCGGCCAGGTTTACTCAACCCCCATGGCTCCCACCAATCTGGCCTACACCTCTTACTTGCTCCGGGTGGCCTGCCTCGGTTCCTTTGAGGAGGCGGTGGCCTCTCTACTTCCATGCGACTGGATCTACGTCATGGTGGGAAGGGAGCTTGAGAAAACAGGTTCTCCCAATCCCCTTTACAGGCGCTGGATTGATACCTATGCCTCTGAAGAGTTCTGGGCAGTGGTGGAAGAAATGCGGGGGATTGTGGAAACCGTTTCCGGGCGAGCAACTCCCGAACTCAAGGGGCTCATGAAAGCTCACTTCGTGACCACAAGCCGTTACGAGTGGATGTTCTGGGACATGGCCTGGCGCCTGGAAAGCTGGCCTATCTGAAGCTTTCTCCATCATCACCAGGATGACGGGGGCGTGCCCGCTGGGGTCGGTGTAGCGCAGGGGGTTGTGGTAGACATAGGCATACCGATTGAGCGCCTGCGGGTTCCCCGGCTCCGGCACCAGCGGATCGGGCTGGAGGAAGCGGCCCAGCACTGGGTCATAGAACCGTGCCCGGTAATCATACAGCCCCAGCGCCGCCTCCCAC
>DAOUCW010000298.1:0-2259 GCA_034431695.1 Anaerolineae bacterium
GGCTTCTTCTTTCTTCTCTTCAACGCCAACGTTGAGCACCTGGACCTCCCGGCTGCGGTCGCGGTAGAGGGTTACCCCTTTGCACCCGAGTTCGTAGGCGAGCAGGATGGCCTTCTCCACATCTTCCACCGTAGCTTCAAAGGGGAGGTTGATGGTCTTGGAGATGCTGTTGTCGGTCCAGCGCTGGAAGGCTGCCTGCACCTTCACGTGCCAATCGGGAGCGATGTCCAGAGCAGTCACAAAGACCCTCCGCACGTCGGGCGGGATCTCCTCCATGTCCTGGATCCGGCCTGTCTCGGCCACTTTACGCATGACTTTGAGGTTGTAGAAACCGCGTTCCCGGGCCACCTTCTCAAAGAGCGGGTTGATCTCGGGGAAGGCGTCTTCGTCGAGCACGTGCTTGCGGGTGTAGGCCAGGGCGAAGATGGGCTCGATGCCCGATGAGCATCCGGCAATGATGGAGATGCTTCCCGTGGGGGCGATGGTGGTGGTGGCGGCGTTGCGTATGCCATACTTCCTGATGGATTCCGCGAGCTTTTCCCAGTCGAAGCGAGGGGTATAAGCCCACCTGCTCTCCTCGTAGGGGCCGGGGAAGGGAAGCCTGCCTTCGGCGTAGATGGAACCTTCATAGGCGGGGAAGGGGCCTCGCTCCTTCGCCAGCTCCACCGAGGCCTCCTTGCTCCAGTATGCGATGGCCTCCATGATCTGCTCGGCCAGCCTTAGGGCTTCTTCGGAATCGTAAGGGATGCCCAGCTTGATTAGCATATCGGCGAATCCCATCACTCCGAGGCCGATCTTTCTGGTTCTGAGGGTGGCCTCTTTGATCTGGGGCAGCGGGAACCTGTTGACGGTGATGACGTTGTCCAGGAACCGCACCGCCAGCTTCACCGTCCGCTCCAGCTTCTCCCAGTCTATCCGGCCGTCTTCGGTTACCATTTTGGAGAGGTTGATGGAACCTAAGTTGCAGTTGTGGACCACCATCCCCTCGGCTATGAAGGTGTGGGTTACGGGTTCATGGATGTCGTAGACCTCGTCTTCTCCGTCCGGTTCAACGGATACGACGGTGGCTGTCTCATCACATTTCATCTGGCGCTGAACCACTACAGAATCCCTGTCAACCACAAGTTCCTGAGCTTCCTTGAAGCCCTCAGGGGTGAGGAAGCGATGGTCAGGAGTTACCCGAACGGATTGCCCATTGCTCAGGGTTACCTTCACCACCGGACGCCGCCCCACATAGACGACAGTGGCAGGATAAAAGGCGATTCCCTCTCCCTGTTGTGCCGCTACGTAAATCTCTTCGCCCTTTTGCTGACGGTTATAGAGGTCCTCAATCCTCTCTAACCCCCTATCTGTAGTGATGCGGGAACCTCTGGCGACACAACTCTCGAAGGGGAGCAGGGGTTGTTCGCCGCAGTTGTGCACAATTATGCCGTTGGCGACGAAAGAGTGCGTCAGGGGTTCGGTGAGGTCAAAGACTTCCTCTTCCCCTTCGGGGACAAGTTCCCTGAACGTCGCCAGGAACGTCTCCCGATAGGGTCCCCTGGTGTAGCCGGCAAGTTTCTCCTCCAGGGTCCGTTGCTTCCCCTCGCTCAGGAAGCCGATTTCCTCGGCGAAACGCTTCAGGTTATCTCTGGAGATGACCAGCTCGTGGTAAGCCTTTCCTCCTTTGCCGTCAGGCATAAGGCGCTGCCCGTTCCGGCGGCGGTTGGTGTAGATGACGCTGGCGATGCCGAAGTTCAGGAGCAGTTGCTGCACTCCCTTGAGCAGTTCCTCGCTGATGGAGGTGAGCCTCACGCTCAGGCCTTTTTTCCGTGTGCCTGAGATGTGCCCGTCAGCGGTGAAGAGGGCCTGGAGGAAGCCCCGTTGCGTCTCCTCGCTGGCGGCGAAAATCCTCTCCGGGACCTTGAGCTTTTCCTCCGTAAGCCCATAATCCCGGGCCAGCCTCAGAAGCCTTGTGGACTGCACGCGAGCCTCATCCCGCCCTTCCACCTCAATGACGCTCACCGAATACGCCCTCTCGCGCATCTGCATTCCATCAACCAGCTTCTCGACCATCCGGGCAAACCGGGGCGCAAGCTCCTTCTTTTCTTCTCCGAAGAAGTGGAGGACGGCCTGGTCTTCCTTGAGATAACCATCGCCCACGAGCCACCCCAGGACCGCCCCCAGTTCGTATGAGCCACCGGAGCCGAAGCCGCCCTTGTGGTTGAGGATGTGGATGCGGTCGCCAGGGTGGAGGTCGGAGGCCTTGACCCAGCCCCG